>JBKHJD010000019.1:0-15160 GCA_046538315.1 Syntrophobacteria bacterium | reverse complement strand
ATTCAACTGCTCCCGGATAATACCATGGTAGATCAGACGACCGGACAAGGCGATCAGGGCGCGAAGCAAGAGGAGTTTAAAATGTACGCCTCGCCTGCGGGTGCTCGCTTTCTTCGAACCGCCAATAAAATCTTCGAGGACTTTCCCACTTCCAAGTACATCATGTACTTTACCATTTTTACAGTTGAGGTAATCGTTGTTTTCTGGCTCGGCTTCTACCTGATTCGCTGACCATGCATTCCTCGGCCCGAGACTCACAAAGGCGGACAACCGATCCCACGCAACCCGCCAAGCCCGCCATATCCAGGCTTCAGGAGAGAAAGCGCAAAATCTGACAGCAAACTCACCCTGGAAGGAGACATCAATACAAAAGGTTCAAAAGACTAAACCCCAAAATTCACAAAGTTAATGACTCCCCGGAAAATATATGGTAGATGTTAAAATTCAGGTGAGTAACACGTCGGCGGACACAACAGAGTCCCGGCAGAAATGATCATCCGAGGTGGTGAGAATTATCTGAAAATTTGCTCCCACTGGTAAATGAGGGTATCCATGAAGGACAAAATCCGACTCACCATTGACGGCCAACCAATCGAGACCGAGCCAGGAACTACCATCCTGGAGGCGGCTCGGCAACACAACTTCTATATTCCCACACTTTGTTACAGCCAGATTCTCAAGCCGTTGGAAAACTGTCGGATCTGTGTGGTCAAGGTAGAGGGAGAGCCACACTTCCAGGCCTCCTGCAGCACCCAGGTACGCGAAGGCATGGTGGTCACCACCAACTCCAAGGAAATCCGGGAAACCCGCAAGCTCCTGCTCCAACTGCTTCTCCAGGAGCACTACGGTGATTGCGTTGCGCCGTGCCATCTGGCGTGTCCGGCAAACGTTGACATCCAGGGTTATATTGCCCTTATCGCCCAGGGCCAGTATCTGGAGGCACTCCAGCTCGTCAGGGAGCGTGTGCCCCTGCCAGCGACTATTGGCCGGGTGTGCCCGCATTTCTGTGAGTTTCAGTGCCGGCGCTCTCTCGTGGATGAACCGGTAAATATCAACCACCTGAAGCGCTTTGTGGCCGATTATGAAATGAACCTCGGCAAACGCCTCCTTCCTGCCATGGAACCCCTGTCAGGGCATCGGGTGGCCGTTATCGGTGGGGGTCCGGCAGGCCTTTCTGCCGCCTACTATCTTCGGCGTCTCGGCCACGAGTCCACCATCTTTGAAGCTATGCCCAAGCTGGGTGGTATGCTCCGTTACGGCATTCCCGAATACCGTCTGCCCAAAAAGGTGCTCGACTGGGAAATCGACGGGATCATCCAACTGGGTGGCATCGAGATCAAGACCGGAGTCGCCTGGGGTGAACACTTTACCCTGGATTCCCTCAAGCAGGAGGGTTATGAGGCGTTTTTCCTCGGCATCGGCGCCTGGGACACCCGCAAACTCGGCGTTACCGGTGAAGAGCTGAATGGTGTGCTGTCGGGTGTGGATTTTCTGGCCGATCTTGCCCGGGGCAATTCCATTTCCATGGGCCGCCGCCTCGCGATTATCGGCGGCGGCAATGTGGCCATGGACGCCGCCCGAACCAGCGTCCGCTTGGGCGCCGAGGAGGTCACCATCCTCTACCGTCGCTCCCGCCAGGAAATGCCCGCCAGTCCAGAGGAGATCGAGGGTGCCATGGTTGAGGGAATTAAATTCCACTTTCTGGCCGCACCCATACGGCTCCTGGGAGAAAACGGCAAGGTGCAGGAACTGGAATACGTGCGCATGGACCTCGGGGAGCCCGACGCCAGTGGCCGGCGTCGTCCTGTGCCGGTGGAGGGATCGGAGACAGTGATCCCGGTGGACATGGTCATCGCTGCCATCGGCCAATTTCCGAATCTCTCCCCTCTGGACTCCGACAAGCTCGTGGAGAACTTGCCCACCACTCGCTGGAACACCATCGGTGCCGATCCGGACAGGATGCACACCGGATTGGAGGGCGTCTTCACCGGTGGTGACGTCTATCGCGGCCCCGAGACCGTGGTGGGGGCCCTGGCCGACGGCCGCAAGGCGGCAACTGCCATTCATCTCTATCTGCGCGATAGACAGGTGCGGGAGCTGCCCAGACCTTTCAATATCCTCAAGGGCGACCTTGAGACGATTCAGAGAGAACAGTTCTCCTCCTTCACCTGGGAGGCCCGGGAGCGGATGCCCGAACTTCCGGCCAGCGAGCGCAAAGCGAATTTCAAGCAAATTGAGCTGGGCCTCTCTGAGGAACAAGCCCGAAAGGAAGCGCAGCGATGTCTGTCTTGCGGGTGTATGGACGTATACGACTGCCGGCTTCGTCAGCTCGCCTTCGAATTCGGCCTTGAAAGCACGACCCGGATCGAACCGGGTATAGCGCCGGCCGAGGTGGTCCAGCGGGATACGCACCAGTTTATTGCCCTGGACCCCAACAAATGCGTGCGCTGCAGGCAGTGTTACGAGGCCTGTACCAACTTCCAGTGTTCGGATGCAGTTGATTTTAATGATACACCCTTTATCAATCTCCGTTGCGTTGCCTGTGGTCTCTGCCTCGATGTCTGCCCGACGGGGGCCCTGGAAGAGCGGATCAGCGGCAAACCGGGTCCCTTCAAGTACCAGCAGGTGGAGACAGTGTGTCCCCATTGTGGCTGTGGATGCAATCTGGTGCTCAATGTCAAAGGGGACAAGCTTTTTACGGTGAGCACACGGAAAACGGCACCCCCAAGCTACGGACATACCTGCCGCCAGGGCCGATTCGACAGTTTCGACTACCTGCGCAGTCCAGCCCGGCTTCAGGCCCCCCTGGTACGCAAGAACGGCCGACTGGTGGAGACCAACTGGGACGAGGCCCTGGACAAGGTGGCCGGTGAATTCAAGCGTCTCCGGCAAGAACATGGCGGCACTGTTCTGGCTGCTATAGGTTCGGCCCGAGCCACCAACGAGGCCAACTACCTCTTACAGAAAGTCCTTCGCGGCCCGTTCGGCAGCAACAATGTTGATTTCCCGGCAAGTCAGGCCCACCTGGCCACTCTCAAAGGACTCGGGGCCACCCTGGGCATAGGAGCCATGACCAGCTCTCTCAAGGAGATTGAACAGGCTGAGGTGATCCTTGCCCTGGGCAGCCTCATTGATGAGAACAACCCCGTCGTCGCCACCGCACTCCGCCGGGCCAGCCGTACCCGCGGCCGCCGACTCGTTACAGTCTCGTCGGCCCAGGTGGCGCTCGGCAAATTCGCGGACCCCGCCCTCCTCATCTCCCACGAGCAAGAGCTCGAATTCCTCAATGCGCTCCTTCACTTTATCATCACATTGGAGCTCTACGACCGGGACTTCATTGCCAAACATACCCAGGGTCTCCAGGACCTGCAAAGCGCGGCGGCGGCAATCAACCCTGAGCACATGGCAGAGCTCGTCGGGGTCGCTGCGGCCAGCCTGGAAGAACTGGCCCGGACTCTGGCCGCTGCATCCTCTCTGGCCATTGTCTATTCCGAGGATCTCGCTGCCGACCTGCACGGCACCGGCAAGGTCGAGGCCATTGCCAATCTGGCCCTCCTGACGGGACGCATCGGCCAGCGGCACAGCGGCATTTATCCGCTCTACCGGCATATCAATGCTCAGGGGGCATTGGACATGGGGATGACTCCCTTCTACTATCCTGGTCATGCCCCGGTAGCAGAGGTTCAAAGCGGCAAGCGCTTCGGCGGTGGCCAGATACCCACCGACCCAGGACTAAGCTTCTGGCAGATGTTCGAAGGTGCGGAGAGTCAAAAGGTCAAGGGCCTTTACATCATGGGCGAGAACCCCATCGCCACCGAACCGAGATGGGAGAAAGTCCAGGAAGCCCTGGAAAAGACCGGGTTTCTCGTAGTGCAGGATATCTTTCTCTCTCAGACCGCCAGGCTGGCCGACGTGGTGCTGCCCTCTACCGGTTTCCTCGAGCAGGAAGGAACCTTTACCAATACTGAACGCCGGGTGCAGAAGCTCAGAGCCGCCTTGCCGGGACCGGGAGGCGCCCTGGCGGATTGGCGTATTGTGGCCGATCTCCTTGCCCGCCTGGATGAAGGAGCCGGCTATGCTGACGCCCGGGCGGTGTATGAGGAAATCATCTCTGTCGTACCCTTCTATGAAGGGTTGAGCTACGCTGCCCTGGAACCCGATGGGGTCCAGTGGCCCTGTGTCTCTGAGGCCGAGGAAAGCTGTGACGGTGGTGCGCTAAGCCTCGATGTGCTGAAGGCCCCCCTGCAATTTGCGGTGAGCCGTTGAGGGGTCTGTGAGAACAGCTTTAAGCTGCAATCTTTCTGTATTCGATCCACATGCTCGTCGGAACCGGTCAAGGGGGAGCAACCTTTCCCCTTTAGCCTGAATGAACTGAGCCAGAAAAAATGGGGAAACTGCCCCAATTTTTCCCGTTGAAATTTCTTAGTTCTTGAGTTATAAGAAAAATCTATAGGAAACGGCGAGGAAACAATGCAGCAGACCAGGCAATGGGTTGATTTTCTGAAGTTGGAGCTAGTGCTTCTGCTGGGCCTCTTGTGCCTGTGTGGCCCGCCCATTGCCTTGAACGGTCCCTGACTATTTGCCCCCGAGACCTTCAGGGCCATGGGCAGATTGCCCATGGCCCTTTTTCTTTTTCGGGACGGATGATTTGCCGGAAAGGAGGTGGTGAACGTGGGCCTGGAGCTCTCAGCTAACGAGGCGGCGGATGAACCCGATCTTTCACTGAACCCCTATACCCTTGGAGGCGGCCATGACACCAAGAAAGATTACCATATTCGACACCACCCTCAGAGACGGCGAGCAGGTTCCCGGTGCCAAGCTCAATCCCAAGCAAAAACTGGAAGTCGCCCGGCAATTGGAAAGACTGGGCGTGGACGTGATCGAGGCCGGCTTTCCCTGTTCCTCACCCGACGATGCCCGGGCCGTCAATATGGTTGCCCGGGAAGTGAGAAAGCCCACTATTGCTGCACTGGCAAGGGCTGTTCAGAAGGACATCGACACCTGTTGGGAGTCGGTCCGCGAGGCTGAATGTCCAAGAATCCATGTCTTTCTGGGCTCGTCGGACATTCATGTTCAAAAGAAGCTCCGCACAGACCGCGATAAAGCTCTGGAATTGGCGACCGAGTCTGTGCGCTATGCGAAACGGCTCTGTTCGAATGTGGAGTATTCAACAGAAGACGCCTCACGCAGCGACTTCGACTACCTCTGCCGAATAATCGAGGCAGTTATCAAAGAGGGTGCTACGACGGTCAATGTTCCCGACACTGTAGGCTACGCCGTGCCGGAACAGTTCGCCGAGCTCATCCGCCGTTTACGGGAACGTGTCCCTGACCTGGACAAGGTGACCCTCAGTGTTCACTGCCACAACGATCTGGGGCTGGCGGTAGCCAACTCTCTTGCAGCAGTTTGCAGTGGCGCCCAGCAGGTGGAGTGCACCATCAATGGTGTTGGTGAACGTGCGGGCAACGCCGCCCTGGAAGAGATCGTGGTGGCCCTGCGCACCCGACCGACCTTTTTCAACGCCTACACCGACATCAATACCCGGGAAATTTACAGGACCAGTCGCATGGTCAGCCGGTTGATGAATATCCCGGTCCAGCCCAACAAGGCAATTGTAGGCTCCAACGCCTTTGCTCACTCAGCAGGTATCCATCAGGACGGCATACTCAAGGACCGCAGCACCTATGAGATTATTCGTCCCGAAGATGTGGGCATCACCGAGCACACTATGGTGCTCACCGCCCGTTCAGGCCGTGCCGCCGTGCGCCATAAACTCAAGGACCTCGGCTTCCACCTGGACAAGGAGGAGTTTGAGCGGGTTTTTCAACGGTTCATCAGTGTGGCGGATCGAAAAAAGGAGATCAGCGCCAAGGACCTCAGCAGCATCGTGGAAATAGAGCTGTCCAAGGTGCCGGAAACCTACACCCTGGTGAACATGCAACTCATGAGTGGCGACAGGACCACGCCCCTTGCTGCGGTAAAACTGAAAAAAGGAGATGAGGTGGTGACAGACGCCGCCATCGGCAACGGTCCGGTGGATGCCACCTTTCGCTGTATCGAGCGCATCATCGGGTACAACGGCAAACTTGTCGACTACGACCTCAAGGCGGTAACCACGGGCAAAGACGCCCTGGGTGAGGCCATGGTGCGAGTTGAGGTGGAGGGGCGGATCTATTCGGGCGTGGGTACAAGCCCGGATGTGATCGAGGCCAGCGCTCGCGCCTACCTCAATGCCTTCAATCGCTACTTTGCCAACCGGCATTAGACGGCACCAGGGCCGGCATCGCGGTACGGGTTGCGTGGTACGGCTTCATAGTCCGGTACACGCAACCCGAAATCCCTGCGGTTTGCCCTATCGCCAGGCCCTGTGGTCCCTCTGGCCTACTTTTCAAGAACACCACTGTACTCAAGTTCGTATAGATAGATGAGAACAGCGCTTACCCCGAAGATAAGCGGGCCGTAGAGGATTCCCGCGATTCCAAATACGTGCACGCCTCCCAGTATGGCAAAAAAGAGGTAAATCGAGGAGACATCTCCCTGACCTTTCATCAGGAAAGGGCGGAGAAAGTTGTCAATAGAGCCCACGAGCACCACACACCATACACAGAGAAAGACCGCCTTGCCCCAACTGCCCACCGCAAACAGGTACCCAACCGCCGGAACCCAGACCAGCGCCGTACCCACTGTTGGGATGAGGGAAGTAAAGGCCATTATTGTACCCCAGAAGAGGGCTGGAATCCCACAGATCCACAAACCGATGCCCCCGGCGATGCCCTGGGCCGCCGCGGTGGCCGCATTGCCCAGAACCACCGAACTGCTCAGGGTGCGGATGCGCTCGATCAGCTTCTGCTCCTGCTCCCGTGCCAGGGGGGACAGTTGTCGAAGCCGCGCCACAATAGCTTGCCCGTCACGCAGAAGGTAGAAAATCAACAAGATCAGCAGAAAAGAGCGAATCACAAGTGCGGTTGCATTCCCCAGCACTTCGGTACCGTGAGAAAGAATGAGGTGTCCAAATTTGCTGCTGGCATCCGCCAGCGCCTTTTGTACGTTTACTTGTTCCAGGGTCGGCAGTGCCAGGTAATGGTCCAGTATGCGCTTCAAGGGTTGGAGATGCTCCGAGGACAGCAACGTCTGGAGATTTCCCGCTTGCACCCAGGCACTGATCCGGCGAAGTGACTCCACGCCCTGGCGGACCATGGCCAGGCTGAAGCTTATCAGCGGGACCACCACGATCAAAACCAGCAACAGTGAGGTCACAAAGGCTGCCAGGTTCTCCCTCCCCCTGCACCGTTGCGCCAGTCGCCTGTGCAAAGGGTGAAAAACTGAGCTGAGCACCGCGGCAAAAATTATGGTGCCCAGGTAAGGGCGAAGGAGCAGAAAGGCAAGATAGAGAAAGGAAAAAAGGAGAGCCAGAAGAAAGAGTTTCCTTGCTCTGTTCTTTTCCGCCAGCGAGTTGCTCTCCACGGCGAGTCATCCTCCTGTCGGAGTCTCAAAATCACCTTGGCAACAAGTATCAATCATGGTATATTATGTTTGCCCCAATGAGCCGGAACCATCACGGGTGGCCTCGTGCAGGTTTATCGGTGGCCTACCGGACGGGCCTAGTAACCCGGCCAGGTGCCGCAAATGCCGGTGGTCATAGAGTCACCGGGGGGAGAACGGTGGTCCGGGATCAACCAGATGGGAAAGGTTTGTTGGGGTTTTTCTATGGGCTGGAGCCGGCCGGTCTCCCTCTACGGCCGGCCGGTAGAAGAATCTTCCTTCTCTCCTTCCAGAATCCTTCTGACTCTTTCATGCTCAGCCCGTGCCTTTAATAGTTCTCGCTCCAGGGAATCCCGCCTGGCGCCTGGTGGTTCTGCCCTGCAAGCCCGCTCCAGTTCCTCCACTCTTTTTTTCAACTGGTAAAGACTCCTGGCAATTTCCCGTATAGACATGCCGCTTGCTCCTGCTCCTCCCACCCTGGGATCTCGCGCTGCTCGTGCAAGCGTCGACCATGGAGCTCACCACAAACACTGCCGGAATATCTGCTGCTCGCCAGAATTGAAATGTTTTCTTCTCCCTGTACGAGATGTCTCCAAAATCCCCAGCCCCCTAGTGCCTCTCAGGAAAGCGCACCATGTCGCCTCTTCGAACCCGCCGTCCAGAATCGAGAAGGGTTACCCGTCCCAGCGACATCTTCGGACGAACCTCGATTATTTCGCCCCGGGCAAATTCCATTTCCCTTGTTGCCTTGATTCTGTAAGTCTCCGGATCGCGCCTCACTTGCGTGCGGTAGAGAATAAAGTTGTCTCCCGGATGACGTCGGCGGTCTTTTCCTCCATCCAGGTAAATGAGCCCGTCGCCACGGACCGCCAGAACCAGTGTCGGCAGGTCATCCTTGCGGAGATCTGGGACAAATGCGGTTTGCAAATCATCACTGTAGTAACGGTAGGTTGGATCCAGGGGCTGGCAGCGATACGCTCGCTCGTAAGCCGCGACGGCCTCCAGATATCTGCCGGTTTTTTCGTAGACCAGACCCAGGTTGCCCTTGATGCAGCATTCGTTCGGAGCCAGCTCGGCCGCCTCCAGGAAGAGTCTCTCAGCCTCGCTCCAATTGTCCCGGGCAGCAGCCTGGATCCCCTGGCGCACCAGCTTGGCAGGCTCCTGATTCTCGAAGAGTCGGGGTACTTTGAACATTCTCTTGACCGTGGACTCCTGGGGTCTCAAGCGATCAGCCACTTCATCCACGATGGAAGCCTGCAATTTGTTGATATCGCCTTCGGTGTTAACCGGCTCATCAGACAGAGTCAGCCTTTGCAGATGTCTGGCGATTTCTTCTTCCCAGAGAATCGTGCCGCTTTCGACCCCGATCAGCCGCAGGTGCAGCCTCAAGCCACAAGCGAGCCTGGAAGTGGGAACCCGGCTTACGCTCGGACCCCGCAAGGCTTTGATACGGTAGTAGTAGAGTTTCTCCTTTATTGCCGGATTTTCGTTGACGAATACCCAGCCGAGATTGGCGATTTCCTCTGTGCCGAACTCCGGAGCTGCCATCATGCATGCAGTACCCTTGGAAACCTGCACGGAATATTCGGTAATTTCACCCAGAAGCACCGCCTTGACCCGCGCCCTTTCGCCCAATTCCTGGAGGGAAGCAATCTTGGACTCAATGTCCCCGGGCGGCTGGAGCATTCGCGCCAGAGACTGTCCACGATTGAGCCTCTTCACGATCTCCTCCGCCAGCTCACACCCAACGCTCTGGTCCGGACTCTTGAAGGGAAGGACCCCAACTGTCTTGATCTTCTCTATGTCCATCTCCGGGGCCTTCACCAGTTTGACTGTCACGAGCCTGTTCGTTGCCGCAGGGGCGCAACCGAAGATCAAAAGGCCCGTTACCAGAAGCCATCGCAGCCAACGCCTGTGAGCTCCGCCATGCATCAGCCCATCGCCTCCTCTTTCGTGGGTCTCGCGGTACTGATTAGCTGAGGCCTCGCCTGCATATCCCGAGCCCAATGCGCAGTGCAAGGAGGCACAGCCGAGGCTGAATCCTGTTCCATCCCCGGGCCTGACCGCGGAAAGACCACATTGCAAGCGCCGTAGAGTATATGCAGGGGAAAGCGCCCGTTTATGAAGCGAGATGCAACCTCCCCTGAGGCAAAACCTCTCCTCAACCTCTGAAGATACCGCATCAACTTGCACCATTCCAGCGAACGGCTTCAGGGTAGACTATCAGGACTTCCGGTGTCAAGGCGGCCATTGTCCGGTTGTCTTGAAACCAGGATAAGTGGTTCCCTCAGGTACCGAAGCGCGCTGTATCCCCGCCTCACGTTACTTGCGCTGTGTCTTTTTCAGGAGCTTGACGGCGAATTCGGTTTCTACCACCGGAATCAGCTCTGCTGTACCGAGGTCGGTCCAATCATAGAACAGAGCGGCAACGTGGCCCGCGTCTTCCGCCTCAAAGAGACGAAATACCCTGTGACCGGATAGATCGTACCATTCTCCCTTGATCTCTACGCCTCTGGGATTCTCCGCACTTTCAAGGCGTCGCCTGATAACACGATCCCGGTCGTGGGGCTCGTACGTAAAAACGGCCATGAACAGCATAAAAATTCCCCCTCGCAGCGCCAAGATGTATCCTGTTGTCAGCAAATGGGCAACTGAAGGTGCCCGCCCCGAGACGGGGCCCTTCCTACGAGACCAGTCGACAACCCAGCTCATAGGCGGCCTGTATTGCTTCCGGGTGTTTCTTTATGTCACCCTTACGGTCCACGCCTCGAACCAGAAGCTCATCGGCGTAGCCTACGTCAATGGCATCAAAAAAGTACTTCATGGTAAGCTGAACCCCATCGAACAGCCTCTTGCCGCGGGTTGCGCCCACAGAAATGAAAGCACCCCGGCGGTCGGCAACAGGTGAGATCGGCAGTTTCAGCATGTGCTTTTTCACCCATAGCGATTGGCACCGGTCGATCATCGCCTTGGCCAGGGCTGAAACGCTGTAGAAGAAGACCGGTGAGCCGAAAATCAAACGCTCCGCCTCCACAATTTTGGAAAACAACATCTGCATATCGTCCTGGATCGCACAGACTCCAGCCTCAAGGCATTTGTAAATCTCCAGGCACGGCGTGATCTTGAGATCGCGCAGTACGACCTTGTCGCAGAACCCTCCCTGTGCAGCCGCACCTCGCAGTGCTTCATCCAGAAGAATCTCGGTGTTGCCTCCGCGTCTCGGGCTGCCCAGAATACCCAGTACCTTCATGTTTTCCTCCCTCCGGCAACGGAAACAGACACTCTGGTGTTCACTCCCTACACTCTAATTCGCTGGAAGACATCTTGACCCGCGCCTTGACAGCCTGTGCTCCGCTTTGCATGCTTCATTCCATATTTGTCTTGCTTCAAGAGAAAAGCCGATGCTCTCACCACCCCTCACAACGAGTGAAAAGGCTCCGAACCAACAGCCGCCATCACGCTGTCCACCGCAGTGAAATGAACCCGCAATTCCGCTCATTGAGCGGGATTCCAGGGAACTCCAATCCCCTTCTCTGCGGCACAGGCCCTTCAAGCCGGAGTCCGTCAGGGGAGGGGAAAAACAGTTTCAGGTTGCGTATTTGGCTCCATATGTTGCTATTGCATGTTGCACAGGACCTTTGCATTATGATACCCGAAAATAAATCTCCAGGAAAGGATATCCCGGGCTCGCAATAATCACCCTTTCCCTGAGGAGCCGACAAAGAGCAGGACCCCTTGTAACCATATTCAGGTTAACAGGGCACTGGATAACGGATTTGAACAAGCCTCAATAAAGCCCAGCGGGAGGTTCGTCATGAAAAAAAGACTCGTAGTGATCGGGGGCGGTGCTGGAGGGCCGAGCGCTGCGGCCAAGGCCAAACGCCTTGACCCCGACCTTGAAGTTACCATGCTGGAGGCGGGTGAGCATGTCTCCTACGCAGCCTGACCGACACCGTATTACATCGGTGATGTAATCAAGGATCAGGCAAAGCTCATTGCCCGCACTCCCGAAGCCTTTGCCAAATCTGGCATTGACGTGAGACTCCATACGCGGGTTGCAGCCATTCACCCGGACCAAAAGACCGTGCAGCTTGCCGGCGGCGAGACCCTCCCTTTTGACCACCTGGTGGTGGCCACCGGGGCTACTGCCCGGCTTCCGGACGTTCCGGGACAGGATCTCGACGGGGTTTTCTGCCTGCGAAACCTCACCGATGCCATTCGGATAAAGGCTTTTGTCGAGGAACGCAGGCCCAGGCGGGCGGTGATAGTGGGGGCGGGACTCGTCTCCCTCGAAATGTGCGAGGCTTTCCGGCGCCTGGGCCTGGAGACCGTGATCGTTTACCGCAGGGACCTTCCCATGCACCGGCTCGGCCAGGAATATGGTCGCAAGATACTGGAGGAACTTGAAGGCAATCAGGTGACCTTCATGGGAAAAACCTCACTGGAGGCATTTGAGCCGGGGCCTGCCGGTGCCATCATCGTTCACACCGATGCCGGCCTCGTGGAGGCTGACATCGTTCTTCTGGGTATCGGCGTTGTTCCTGCGGTGGTCCCCCTTGCCGCCGATGCAGGTATCGCTCTGGGGGCCACCGGTGCCATCGCGGTAAACGATCGCATGCAAACCAACATTCCCTTCATCTACGCGGCCGGAGACTGTTGCGAGTGCTACCATCGCATCAGCCGCAGGCCCGTCTACAGCCCGCTTGGGGATGTTGCCAACAAGCAAGGCCGCATTGCCGGGGCCAACATCGCGGGCCAGGACGTCTTCTTTCCCGGGATTGTGGGCTCCATCTGTTTCAAGGTCTTCGACGTGGAGGTTGCAAGCACCGGATTGAACGAAGCGGAGGCAAGACAAGCGGGCCTGGAACCGGTCTCTGCTACAATACAAGGCTCTTCCAGGGCCCGCAGTTATCCGGGAGCCCGCCCCTTGTGGCTCCGGCTGGTGGCTGACACCGCAACCGGCCTTCTTTTGGGAGCACAGGCGGTGGGGGCCGACGGTGTGGTCTCGCGGATCAATGCACTCGCGGCTGCATTGACCGGAAATCTCTCCGTGGAAGACGTGGCCTACATGGACCTGGCTTACGCACCCCCCTTTTCCGGAGCCTGGGATCCCGTTCACATCGCCGCCCAGCAACTGCTCAAGTAGAGGGCACCGCCAGATTCCCCTGGCTTTTCATAGCAGCACATTGGCTTGAGGCCGCCGCTTTTGGGCAATGGTCAGGAATAGAGCCGCCGGGCTACTTCGAAGGCCGCGCGCATTGCATGGCTCAGGACGTCCTGAACAATCTTGATTCGTGGTTGTTTCAGGGCGTATCGCTTGGCAAGCCTTTCATCAACGGGCTCGTACATATACGTGTCCATGGTTATTTCTACTTGAATCGCCTGTACGTTGTCTCCGGGATTTCCGTATCGTCGTGTAATGAACCCCCCCGAATAGGGTTCGTTTTTTGCGAGGGTGAGCCCCAGGTGATGAGACTCTGCCCCTGCCCTCAATGCCTCCATGAATGCTGTGATGATCTCGGGATCGGCCGAGGTATCATCGAGCGTGCCTACCACGAAATTACTGCGTTCCTGGCCCTCGTCATAGACCCGACCCAGTCCCACAGAAGTCATTGAATGGGCGTCGAGTATCAGGGCGTATCCACGCTCTGCCTTCATGTGTTCTATGAGCATGGAAAGGATACCATGGTACAAATCGTAGTACCGGAGGATCTGCTCTTCTTCGGCCGGTGTATACGGCTTCTTGAGAAGCAGCTCACCGTTGACAGTATAATATGCGCTTGCCGGGTTCTTGAGGTGCTCCGGTACGTCCATATCCTTTGACCCGTAACGCTTCCGGTTCATGTCGACAAAAAATGGAGCCAGCCTGCAGATAAGCTGGAGGCCGTCGAGGTTCTGGTAGAGAATATCGTTGTACAGGTCGATCTCCACGAGGCAGTCTGGCGAGAGCTTGAACCGCTCCGCGTATCCAGTGGGAATCAGGACCCCAGAGTGCGGAATGGACAAAATGAAATCGGAGCTGCGGGGCCGGAATTCAATCAGATCTTCAACCCGCAGGACATAGGTCTCGCTGGTGAAGACGTCAAGCACCTCAACCGATTGTTTAAACTGTTCGTATTGTTTGTAGATATGATCCCATTGTGTCAGCTCGGTCACAGGGTATCTCTTGATCGCCGGCGGAGCGGGTATTCCGAGTATCTCCTCTTCCAATCGATCCATGATCAGTGCTCCCACGGATATTCCATATATCTCCATGAGGCCTTTGCCGCCGGGGAAGGCGTTTATCTCCAGCACTTTGCCGGATTGAAGCAGGTCGACGGACGCAAATCTGCATTCGGGAAAGGCAGCAATGACGGCTCGCACGATGTGTTCCTGCTCAGGGGTCAGGGTGTAGAATCGTTGAATACCACCCTGGGACACGGTGGTCCTCCATTCACCCCAGCCCGCCTCCCGGTGCATGGGAGCAATGAGTTCGCCGTCAAAGAACGTTACCACAACGTCTCCGTTACGCACTTCCGGACAGAACTCCTGGAGGAGGATGTAGTTGTACGTGGACAGGTACATACTGATGACTTCTTCGAGTTGAGGATCTCCAAATTCGATCCGATGGACCTGTTCCCCACATCCGTAACCATACCTGTCTTTCAAGACAAAGTATCCCTCGGCATCAGGCAAAAGATTGATTGCCTCCATCGCTTCTTCTAGCGAGCGGGCCGGGAAAGTGACGGGTTGGGGAATATGGGGGGCTCGCCGTACCAACTCGTACTTGTCGCACGTGGATAACGTCGCAGCAGTGTTTTCGATAAGCAAGCCATGGTTCTCAATCATTTGAAGGATATGAAGGTTCGGGGTTCCCGTATGCCGAATGTCATCCCCACGGATGAAACATAACTGGATCTCGTGAAGGGGCAGGGGACGTTCGTCCATTTTTTTAAGCGACAAATACGCTTCTGTTGGATCGCCTTGCCAGGGCTGGGGCAAAGCCAGGATCGATGCCCTGGCATAGGGTACACCATCATGCAGGTAGAGGTCCGCCATGCTGAAGTGATACAGAAAGTGGCCGCGCGAGGCTGCTACGCTGAGAATCTGATTGACTCCGGAATTGTACAGGTCAACCTCCAGATCGCTGTATGACAGTCTGGCGCTCTCAAAGGCAATGTTGAGGGAGGGCCTTTCTGGGTTCATATGTGATCCGTGCTCCTTCCCGATACCTCTTGCACCTTGGGGGTATTTCGCTTGTTTATATTGGAGTACTGGAGTACTTTGCTATTCGCCAGCGTAGACAATATTATTCTCCTTTATCACCAAATGGTCAACCCGGTCCTACCCCCACCGCTTCCGTTCCAAACTTGCAACCAGTTTCAGTAAACTGTTCTCGAGTTTACAGGCCAAAGCATCCAGTCTCCCAAAATCCGTATCTGAAAGCTGCCCCGCCCGATGACAAGCATGAACTCCAGACACAGACTCACCAGGAGACCCAAGACCTATGTTGAGAAAATGAAGATACTCGCGCACCGAACGTCGACAATATCCCTCAGCAATGTTTCGATGCACCGAATCACTCGAGGCTATTGCCTGCATCACCACCCGCCGCAGCTCATATGGAAAACCCCGAAAAATCTCCACTGCTGTCCGGTTAAGAAAATGAGATAGGCCCAAATACAGCCTTTCGTGGTAT
>JBKHJD010000018.1:0-15267 GCA_046538315.1 Syntrophobacteria bacterium | reverse complement strand
CATCCATGCCCTGCGCCTTGACCTCGAGCAGGCGGAGGATTTCTCCCCGAAGCTGGGTGCGCAGCTCGTCCGCATCGCTGAGCTCGCGACGCTGGAGTTTCTGTTCTATGGCGGCAATCACCTTGCGGGTGGTATCAACACCGAGATCCGAAGTGATCAGCACCTCTTCCAGTTCCTCGAGGGTATCCTGGTCGATCTCTTTTTTCCCGAGCACCAGCCGGTCAATCTGGCCCCCGAGCATCTGTCGAGTCTTCCGGAGACGCTCCCGGATATAGGAGAAAAATGTTGAGGAGCTCTCCTGAGACGGCTCCGATGGAAACTCAGTTGCCTCTTCGGTGGATTGCCGCGGGGCATCGCCCCTGTCTTCGGTACCGCTCCGGCCAGGGTCGTCTTTGCGTTTTCGTTTAAACCATGCCACTGGTTTCCAACGCTCCTTGAAAGTCAACTGACATGATCCTGGATACACCCGGCTCTTCCATGGTCACGCCCAGAAGGAAATCCGAAATCTCCATGGTTCTTTTGTTATGGGTGATCATGATAACTTGCGAATTCCGGCTGATCATCTTGAGCACTGCATTGAAACGATCGATGTTGGCCTCATCCAGGGTGGCGTCAATTTCGTCCAGAATGCAGAAAGGGCTCGGTCGTATCATGTAGAGGGAGAAAAGAAGGGCCACCGCAGCCAGGGCCTTCTCTCCTCCGGAGAGCAGACTCATGCTGGTCAGCCGCTTGCCCGGCGGGTGCACGAGGATCTCCACGCCGGCCTCCAGAGGGTCGCAGTCGGTGAAAAGCTGCAGGCGAGCGCTGCCGCCGTTGAAAAGCAGGGGGAAGACCTCTGCCAGCTTCCTGTTTACCGCATCCAGGGTTTTGACAAACCGCCTCCGCGTGGTCCTGTGGATGCGGGACATCGCCCGTTTCAATCCTTCCAGGGACTGGACCAGATCATCCCGCTGGGCGATAAGGAAGTCGTGGCGCCGGCGCTGGTCCTCATACTCCTGAATGGCTGTGAGGTTGACCTCGCCAATGCGTGCCACCCGATCCCGAAGCCTTTGGAGCTTGCCCTCCAACCCGGCAAGATCCACCGGCTCTTCCGTTTCTCTCGGGACCTGCTCGTCAAGATTCAGCTGGTAGCGCTCCTGAATCTGGTGCACGAGGTACTGGATCTTCAAGTTGAGCTCGGTGATTTCCTGGTGCAGGCCTTGAATTTTCTGCTCCTGCTCCTTGTCTTCCCGGAGGAGTTCAAGTCTCCGGGCTTCCAGGTCACGCTGCCGGGTTTCGACTTCATGCCAGTGTTTCTCCTCGGCATCGTGGCTCTCTTCCTGTTCCAGCAGATGCCGCTGGGCTTGCTCAAGGCGCCGTTTAGTTACTTGTTGTTCCTTAAGGACCCGTTCCAATTGCCGCTGGCAGGACTCGCTCTCCTCTCGAAGCTGCCGGAGCCGCCGCTCGCCTTCAGCATGATACTCCTCCAGACGCTTGTAACTGGAGCGAGCTGCTCTTTTCTTTTCCACAAGCGTCCCCAGTGTAACCTGCTGGGCGGTAGCCCTCTCCTGGAGGCTTTCTGCTGTGATCTCCAGTTCCTGCCTTTTCTTTTGCGCCTCAGCCAGGGTATCCTCCAATTCCTGTTGCCTTTTTCCCAGATCCTCGAGGTCTCGCTGGTTCTGGGTGCGCTCGGCAAGCAGGTTGGAAGAGTCTTCTTCTTCCTGATCTTTCTCCAGGTCCAGCATGGCGAGGCGATCGGCAATTTTTTGCTGTTCCGCCTCCAAGCGGTAGCGCTCTTTTTCCTGCTCCAGAAGTCGATCACCCAGCTGTCGCTGCCTGGACTCAATGGTTTGCAGCCTTGAGGTAGCCTGGGCCATCTCCTCTTCCACCGCCCGGGCCTTTTGTCGCTCTGTCTGCAGATTCTCCTCCAGCTCGGCAACCTTGCGTTCCAGGTCTTTTCTCTCGTCCTGTTTTTCAAGAATGCTTATCTGCCTTTCCGGGCTCCCTCCCCACAGGGTTCCGTCCTGGGTGAGCAGATCCCCCTCGGCAGTAACGAGAACGTGGCTGTGAGGATGGGACTGCCACCAGGCAAGGGCCTGTTTGAGGTCAGTGCAATAGAGTACCTTGGACAACAGGCAGTGGACAATGGATTCATAGCCTGGATGCGGCTTGACCACGCTGGCGAGAGGTACAGGACCGTCGCCCCCGGTGACCGGTCTGGGAGCTTCAGAGGTAGCAGGCAGGGGGATGAAATTGCCTCGACCCGTTCCAGTTCTTTTCAGATGTTCCACGGCGCTACAGGCGCCAGCCAGAGAATCAACCACCAAGGCCTGCAACCGGCCACCAAGAACAGCCTCTACAGCCTGGCGATGGGGGGCATCCACCACCATCATTTCGGCCACCACCCCCAGAATCTTGCATTGCAGCTCCTCTTTTTCCCGCGCATTCATGAGAGATCTGACTGCATCGTTGAACCAGGCATAGGACCGCTCCATCTCTGCGGCGACCTCCAGCTGAGACTGTTGCTGGTAGTAGCTGCTCTCCAGGGCATTTATGGTCTGCATGCAGCTGTTTTGCGCCTGTTCCAGTTGCTGGATTCTCCGACGCAGAGAATCGGCTTCGGCAGCCTGCTCCTCGATACCGGCCCTGGTAGCAGCTATGTCAGCTTCCAGACGCTGCTTTTGCGGCTCCACAAGGTCACGGCTTGCTTGAAGTTCGCCATACTCCCGCTCCCGGCGACTGCAACGACCATCGAGCTCTTCCAGACGTTTGTCTATGTTCACCTGCTGGTTGCGTATCCGGGCCGTCTGGCCCAGCAGCTCAACGAGATCGGACTTCAGGGCATCCAGCTGGGCAGCCGTCCGGCCCTGGTTTGCCTTTTCTCGGTTCAGCTCCTCGTTTACCTCAGCGGCCAGCACCTCTGCCTGAGAGCAGGCATCTGCCACCTCTCGCTCCTCGCTGGCGAGGCGGTCTTTTTCCCGGGTCAGTCGCTGCTGTCGCTCATCTTGCTCCTGGATCTCCTGAGCCAGGCGCTGCCGTCTTTCGCTGAGCTCCCGGGACTGGCGCTCCAGGTGCTTGAGGCTGTTCTCGTCACTGCTGATGGCGTTCTTGATTTCAAGAACGGATTCCCTGCGCTTTTGAACTTTTTGCTCCAGTTCATGCGTCCGGCTGCTGCGTTCCGTAAGCTCGGCATCCAGTGCGGCCAGGCGTGCGGCTTGTCCGGATTGGGCGTCCTTACGACCACGCAGATCTTGCTCCAGTGATTTCAACTCCTGGTGCCACTGGCGGTAGTAGTGCTGTGCTCGGGCGATCTCGAGACGTTTGATCTCCTTCTTCAGGGTCCGATACCGGTTTGCTCGCTGGGCCTGGCGTCTCAGGGTTGAAAGATTACGGGAGATCTCTGCAATGATGTCTCCGAGACGGAGGAGGTTGTGTCTGGTCAGTTCTATCTTCCGGAGAGCGGCCTTTTTCTTTGCTTTGAACTTGGTGATGCCGGCAGCCTCCTCGATGAGAGCGCGGATATCGTCCGGTCTGGACTCCACCACCTGGCTGATCTTGCCCTGTTCGATAATGGCATAATGGCGGTACCCGATGCCTGCGTCCATGAAAAGCTTGCTGGTGTCCATTCTGCGACAGGGGACTTTGTTAATGAAGTATTCGCTATCCCCAGAGCGAAACAGACGCCGGGTGACCATGATTTCGCTGCACTCATGGTAGGGAGGAGGCGCCTTGCCGTCCTCAGCGGAAAGTACGAGTGAGACCTCGGCAAAATTCAGTGAAGGACGACCGTTTGCACCACTGAAAATGACCTCCTCCATGAGCCTTCCTCTGAGTTGTTTGGCGCTCTGCTCTCCCAGAACCCACCGAAGTGCATCGACAATATTGCTCTTGCCGCATCCATTCGGCCCCACCACCGCACAGATTCCGGTGGAGAAATTGACGAGGGTCCTGTCCATAAAAGATTTGAAGGCGAAGAGTTCGAGCTGTTTAATATGCATGAGGTTTCGGGGAAGAGGACAGATCCGGATTTTAACGGAGCCTCCGGCGTGAAATTACTCTGTAAGTGTTCACGGAGATGGGTTTCGATTATTTAATTCACCACAGAGGCACAGAGAACGCAGAGGGCATGTATTTTTCCCCTGGCCGGGAGACGACGGCCAGGGAAAAGAAGCCTCTGGCTTCACCAGAATCCAATGTTGGGGAGACGCCCAGAGGGCTGCATTCTTTGCCCCGATCGCCGTCTCCCGATCGGGGCAAAAAGGAAGTTCTCTCTGTGCTCTCTGTGCCTCTGTGGTGAATCAGACCCCGCACACAGGCCGCTCGCTCGTTCCAGTGTATACCCCCGTGACCAGTTACATTACTCTATGCGGCTTGATTTCTGGCGTCATAAACTGGATAGGCTCGGATGTCCTTGAAAACTCAGCGGCATGCTAGCAAAAAGGGTCAACCTTGTAAAGTACTCTTCCATCCCCTTTCTCAGCCATAAGGCGAGAGAAAAAAGGCTGGAATGCAGGCGCGCTGTTGATCCTCGCTCTTTCAGCGGGAGTGGACTTCGCTCGCTGGAGCATTTTCGCCCCATTTATGGAAGTGTGGGCTTTGACAAACCACCAAATCTTCATGCTGGGCCTGGCGATGGCCAGGAGCTGAAGTAAAGGTTGCTCAGATGCTTGCGGTTTCGCAGTCTCCCCCCTTGGCCCTGACACTGAGACACACCTGAGACTGGTACGGAGAGGTCGTGACTTTTTTTGCGTGACCAGCGGGAGCGTGGAGTATTGTCCCCAAAAAAAACTTGACGCACCAGGCAAGCACCGCTATTATCAAAATTTAATTAGAAAAATAAAAGGGTTAGGAGATAACCATATCCTGGGAGGAATGACGGTGAATCGTTATGCAAAAGCCTTCATCCTGAGCGCTCTGCTGGTGGGTTTCTCTGTGGGGGCTTTCAGCCCCGGCGGGGAAGTGCCGGCAGCAGTTGTTAGAGAGGATACCGCGTATCTGGATTTTGTCAGGACCGAAACAATCCGGACTTTCAAGGACGAGCAGGTAGTGTGCGAAAACTACATAGTAAAAAAGGGGGATTACGTCTGGAGGATTCTCCGACGGCGGGGTCACGACTCTCCTGCGCAACTGGCGCATTGGTCGTGGGTGCTGAAAACGTTCAACCCTGAACTGAGGGATATCGATAGGATTTATCCAGGCCAGCGCCTTGTGGTTCCTCTAGGCTTTGTAGCGCAGGAGGAGGCTGGAAAACACACGCCACTTGTGAGCAGGAACACGACTACTCACGAGGTGCAATCCGGAGACACGGTGTGTGGCATCCTTCGTCAGCGCTTTCAGTTAAGCGACAAAGAGATTTTCACCGAGGCACTCGCCCGGGTGAAGAGGCTAAACCCGGAGATCAGGGATCTTGACCGGATTGAGCCTGGCCAACGTCTGATTCTTCCTCTCTACAAAATGATCGACGGGAAAGAAAAGACCGTCTCCGCATCTGCTGCCGGGGTTGAGCCGCATGCAGCCCCTGCAGACCACGGTGCTACCCCCACCGAGGCCGTCCTTGCGGGGCGAAGCCCTGAAGGTACCTCCGTGGGAGCACCGGTGGAACAGGAGGGCCCCGAGACTTATCTGAAGACCCGACTGGCCGCAAGGCTCTCACCCGAAGAGCAGCGGGTTCAGGTGCTCGCCGATGCGTTCATGGCCCTGGTGGTCGCCCTGGGGGGAGAGTGCCAGGCCAGCGGCCGTCACTTTCTGCCGCTCAAGGGAGGAGGGCAGATTACACTCAAGGCCCGATCGTTCCCGCTGCTGGAGTTTCCTACCGGAGAGCGCATCTTGCTGGACATAAACGATCGGCTTTCTCCCAGCCTCGAGGAGGTCATCAAGGCAAATTATCAGGGTCGGTACGCTGTGGTGAACGTCAGCAACTCGGACAATTTCCGCTCGGTGTGGCAGCGTTGCATGGAACATCTTCCTGCAATGAAACAGTGGCTGGATCGTGAACCTCTTCTCATCCGCGAGCCGCTGGAGGTAGCCATTCGGGGCGACTGGGTTTTGACTTTCTCGAGTTCCCCTTCCCAGCAGCAGCGGCGGGTGGTGGTGATCAACCTGGTCGCCAGTGACCGGGCCCGTACTGACCCGGCTATACAGGCGTATCTCGAAACCCTGGGAGTGCGCGTGATAGACGTGCAGCTGAGAGGACAGCTTGAGCGTCCCCGCATCTTCGCCCCTCTGGATGAAAAGGCCTTTGAGCCTCGGCCAAAGGCTCTCTGTGCCGAGACCTACACAGCACTGGAGGCGGCGACAGCCTTTCTGGAGCTTCTATGTCAGCCTTACCAACGGGATGCCCGGGTGCCCCTCTACACCGGCAACCAGAAGGAGGTCACGGTTACAGTAAAGGCCGGCTTGTATTTTCAAAGGGAGGGCAAAGCCTATGTGATCGATTTTCGCTCACTGTCCTTGCCAATCGTGCGTTTGTTGGAAAACCGCCATCTTGAAGTGGTTGTGATGAATCCTTGCTGGAAAAGTGCCCAGGTATTCAGGGCATTGATGGAGTGCCTTGAGTTGACCGTAGAGGATTCATACGGCTTTTTCGCCTCGAAACGAGACTCCACGCGGAACATTTATGTGACTATCCCGGGAGATCTGATACGGGGCCAGGAGCAGTGCTACCTGATCGCCGCGATGGATGTACCCCCATCGCTGGCTGACTTTCTAGCCAGAGAAAACGTTCGCGTGCTCTCGTACTGAAGTGGTCCTCCGGAGGGGATGGAAGCATTGATGCTGCAGGATCCTGACGACGAGCGTTCCAAAGACGGCTTGACCATTTATGGGTTGAACGGCAGGAGGCTCAAAAAACAAAGCAAGAAAAATCAGCCAGTTGCCGAAAGAGGCTCGCCGTCCTACTGAGCAGGGCAAGACGGTTTTGTCTCAGGACCAGATCCTTGTCCAGGACGAGCGTCTCATCGAAAAAGCGATCTATGGGGGCTTTGAGCCCCCCCAACCGCTCGAACACGGCACGGTAGTCCCGGGCGGCCGAGGGCTTCTCAAGAGCCCGTTCACAGACAGTCACCTGCTCGTAGAGAGCTTTCTCTGCCTGGTTTACAAACAACTCCGGATCCACAGGGACCTCAACCGGTTCCTTGAGAATGTTAACCACTCGTTTGACCGTTCCTACCAGAGCGGCAAAGTCATCCCGCTCTTTTGCCTCTGTGAGTATTTTTATCCTTGCGACCGTCTCCACCAGCGGGTCCAGGTGGTAGGCCAGCACCGCCTCTGCCGCGTCTTGCGGATATCCCTGTCTGACGAGCAGATTTTGCAGCCTGACCCGAAAAAACTCGAGTACGCCCTGGTGGGTTTGTTCGGCCGGTTCGGTGAGCTTCCCATTGAGTCCCGCAAGGGCCTTGTGGATGAGGTCTGAGAGAGAGAGGGGGAGGTTCTTTTCCAGGATGATCCTGATGATTCCCAGGGCCTGCCGGCGCAGAGCGAAAGGATCGGTAGTGCCCGACGGAATCTGACCGATGCCAAAACAGCCCACAATCGTGTCCAATTTGTCGGCGATGCTGGTAAGGGAGCCTGCGAGTCCCGTTGGCAGCTCGCCGCCAGCGTGAGTAGGCAGGTAATGTTCATAGATGGCCTGGGCCACTGCCTCATCTTCACCGGCGAGGCGGGCGTAGGCACGGCCCATGGTGCCCTGGAGTTCAGGAAATTCACCCACGGTGCCGGTTACCAGATCAGCTTTGCACAGGTAAGCAGCACGGCTCACTACGGCTTTTTGCTCCGGAGCTATTTGTTCGGCCATATATTCTGCCAGAGTCTTGAAGCGCTCCATCTTTTCGAAGGAGGTTCCCAGCTTGGAGTGAAACACAACATCCTTGAGCTCCTCGATCTTGGCTTCCAGGGGGACTTTCTGATCCTCAACATAGTAAAAGCGGGCATCTTCCAGGCGAGCCCGGAGCACCCGTTCGTTGCCGTTGGCCACCACTTGCGGGTTGCGGGTCAGGGTATTGCTGACCGTCACGAAGTAAGGCATGAGCCGGTCTCTGTCGTCCACCACCGCAAAGTAGCGCTGGTGGGTACGCATGGCAGTGATGAGCACCTCCCGGGGCAGTTCCAGGTAGGAGTCCTCGAAGCTGCCGCACACAGCTGTTGGATACTCCACCAGTTGGGTGACCTCGTCCAGGAGGTCATCATCCTGGAGGATCCTGCCGTTCTTTTCCCTGGCGCAGGCCTCGATGAGCTGGCGGATTCGCTCCTTTCTTTCCTGGATATCCACGATCACGAAGCGCTCGCGCAGGGCGTCCACATAGTCCTTGATCTCGGAGATCTCGAAGGATCCTGGACTCATAAACCGATGGCCCCTGGAAGTGTTGCCTGTGGTAATGTTGCCGAAGGTGAAGGGGACGACTTCTTTGCCGAGCAAGGCCACGATCCAGTGAACAGGTCGGGCGAAATGAGCTTTCAAGGTTCCCCAACGCATGGATTTCGGGAAGGGGATGTCTTGAATGAGCGTGGGAAGCACCTTGCTCAGGAGCTCAATAGTTGCGACTGCAGGCTGATGCCGGGTAACTGCCAGATACTCGCCTTTTGATGTCTGTTTTACCTCAAGCTCCTCGACGGTTACTCCCTGAGACCGGGCAAAGCCGAGGGCCGCCCTGGTAGGTCTGCCCGTTTCATCAAATGCAACCTGTTTGGGGGGCCCGGTAATCTCAACGGTCTGCGATTTCTGTTTTTCGGCAACTTCCCTGATAATCCACACCAGCCGCCTGGGAGTGCCCATGGTCTGGATCTCGCGGTGGCCGATGCGCTGGTCCGCCAGGTACTTGCGGAGCGTGGCGGCCATCGCCTCCAGGGCCGGCTGGATATAGCTTGCGGGAATCTCTTCTGTACCTATTTCCAATAAGAAATCGCTCGCCATAGAATCTCCGTTGTTTCGGCCGGGTGGTACGCCTTTGGAGCGCCGCTACCGTTTGAGCAAAGGGTAGTCCAGCTCGGCGCGCTGTTCCAGATACCTCTGGGCCGCAAGCCGTGCCAGGTTGCGCACCCGGGCGATATAATTGGTGCGCTCGGCGACGCTTATGGCCCCCCGGGCATCAAGCAGGTTGAAGGTATGTGAACATTTCAAACAGTAATCGTAGGTGGGAAGTACCAGTTTGCGCTCGTTCATCCGGAGGGCTTCGGCCTCGTACATGTCAAAGAGCTTGAAGAGCATCTCCACGTCCGCTTCCTCAAAATTGTAGTATGAATATTCCACTTCCCAACAGTGGTGCACATCTCCATACTTTATCTTGTCAGTCCAGTCCAGGTCGAAGACATTATCCACTCCCTGAAGGTACATGGCGATACGTTCGAGGCCGTAGGTGAGTTCTCCGGAAATGGGGTCCAGAGCAATGCCGCCGGCAGTCTGGAAGTACGTGAACTGGGTAATCTCCATTCCGTCCAGCCAGACCTCCCAGCCAAGACCGGAGGCGCCGAGAGTGGGTGACTCCCAGTCATCCTCCACGAAGCGAATATCATGATCCAGCGGATCTATACCGAAGCTCTTGAGGCTGTCCAGATACAGGTCCTGAATATCAATGGGCGACGGCTTCAGAATCACCTGATACTGGTAGTAGTGCTGAAGCCGGCTGGGATTTTCTCCATAACGTCCATCTGTGGGCCGCCGGGATGGTTCCACATAGGCGACGTTCCAGGGTTCCGGGCCCAGACACCTGAGCAACGTGGCCGGGTTGAAGGTGCCTGCACCTACTTCGATGTCATAGGGCTGCTGAATGATACAGCCGTGATCGGCCCAGAATTTCTCAATGGCCAGTATCAATTCCTGGAAAGTCATCAAGCGCTCCTTGCACTTACTGGGGTTGATTGACGGAGTCGAAATCCAATAACTACCCTGCTATTTCTTCTCTGTCAAGCCTAATTGGATACAGGAGTTTTTTTCAAAAAAATCTACAGCGTCGGGCAAATGTTATTGTAGTGACGAATGGTTATGCATGAGAACAAATGAATTCGCACGAGCGGATCTTCGGGGGCCGAGGGGGGAGGCTGCTCCACCGCGAGCAATTCGCCCCATTCATGGAAGTCTGGGCGTTGACGAGCCACCAAATCTTCATGCTGGGCTTTGCGGGAGCCCTGAGGTGAATCGAAGGTGGCTCAGGTGCTCGCGGTTTCGCAGCCTCCCCCCTCGGCCCTGACTGGAGGCTGCTCCACCGCGGGCAATTCGCCCCATTCATGGAAGTCTGGGCGTTGACGAGCCACCAAATCTTCATGCTGGGCTTTGCGGGAGCCCTGAGGTGAATCGAAGGTGGCTCAGGTGCTCGCGGTTTCGCAGCCTCCCCCCTCGGCCCTGACTGGAGGCTGCTCCACCGCGGGCAATTGAATCCGCCTCAAGGGGGCTTCACATCCTTCCCTTGACACCGACCGCATCGAGGCTGAAAGATGGGGAAACGCCTGTATTAGATACCGATGCAAGGGATGTGCGATGGGAGGTACTTTTTCCGCAATCAACGGCGGGCTAGCCGGACGGACGGCTCCACTCGGGGGCGCCTATCTGCTGGAGAAGCTTGAGGGATTTGAGATCTTTTTCAAGATGGTGCCGCATCAGGCTGAGCAGAAGGAGGCGGCACTCCTTCCGGCACTGGGGATGAAACCTGAGACGCCAGAGCCTGCCAAGGGGAAGGTACTGTGCCTGACGGAGCAGCAAGAGGGCCCCCGGGGAAAGCGGCTGGACGTCAGCCTCCCGGCAATGCTCCGGACAGAGAAGACCGCCCTGGGTAACGGCGAAAAACCGACGCTCACCAGCACCCAACTTCTGGCCGCAGCGAAGGCAGGCCTGGAGGTTGGGGGCATAGCCACTGAGGGATAGTGCCCGGATCTGAAACAGCAAGGCAATGGTCTCGGGATCGGGTCCGTGCTCCAGGTGCTGAAGGTACTGGAGAAGCAGGGAGAACAGTGGCGGGTTGGCGGCTCGCTCCGGCGCCATCTCCATGACCAATTCACAGCCGAGACTGGCGTAGCCGAGACGGCCGAGGTCGCCCCGCAGGGCAGTGAAGGCGTTTTTCAAATCGCTGGCATCGATGCGGACCAGTCCGGAGGTGGACCGTTCAACGTAGACAACCTTGACATGAGAAAAAGGTTCAAGTGTGTGGACAAATCGCTTCTTACTGCGCCGGGCTCCCTTGGCGATGCCTGTGAGTTGCCCTTGGTTTTTGGTGAAGAAGGTAATCAGGCGGTCTGATTCGCCGTAATCCCGGGTGCGTAAAATGATCGCCTCTTCCTGGCAAGTAACCATGGTTCCGTCAAAAGACAAGAGCACGGCGCATGGCGTCGGAATCCGGGGATGACCGTACGCTTTGCGCCGTGCGGTTCGCGCTCTGCAATCCCGTCACGGGACAATATACTTCAACAGGGCGGTGGATATGGACAGGTAGATCAAGATGCCGGAGATATCGTTGACCATGGTGACGAACGGCCCCGAGGAAACCGCCGGATCAATGCCCAGCCGCTGGAATACGATTGGTACCAGCGTCCCCATCAACGATGCCGCCACAATGACCACCCCCATGGCGCAGCCTACGGCAACTCCCAGAGTGGGATTGCGGTGCCAGATCTGGGCGGCGATACCTATGGTGATTCCGCAGGAAAGCGCCATCAGCAGCCCCACTCTGATCTCTTTGAATATGGTGCGGCCCAATCTTTCGAAATTGACGTCGCCCGTGGCCAACCCCCTCACCGTGATGGTGGAGGACTGGATGGCCACACTGCCTCCCAGCGCCATGATCACCGGCACGAAGGTGATCAGGACGATGGCATCGGCGAGGGCCACCTTGAAAAGCCAGAGGAGGTAAGCGGAGACTAGCCCGCCGACCAAGGTAGTCAGGAGCCATGGGAGGCGGAGTCGTGAAATTTTCCAGATCTGATCACCGTAGAGCAACTCGTTTTCATGGGTGCCGCCCATGCGCAGAACATCTTCCGAGACCTCTTCATCCATGATATCAACGATGTCATCGATGGTAATCCGTCCCGCCAGGGTACCGTCCAATTCTACAACCGGGGCTGCGAGCATGTCGTACCTGCGGAAAATCCGGGCTACCTCCTCCTGGTCTATATCCACAGGAATAGGATAGAAGTTGTCGTCCATAATCTCCGATACAGAGTCGTCGGGATCTGCCAGGACGAGCTTCTGCAAGCTCAGTTGTCCCACCACCTGCCTGTGATGGTTAATGACGAAGATATTGGCAAGATCATCCAGGCCTTCCCCTTGCCGGCGGAGGCGATTGATGGCCTCTGCTATCGCAGCCTCCTGGGGCACGGCAACCAGTTCAGCTTGCATGATGCCGCCTGCGGTTTCCTCTCCATATGCCAGAAGACGGCGCACTCGTCGGGAATCCTCGATGTCAATGGCACCGAGGACCTTCTCGGCAACCTCCTCGGAGAGGCCCGCCAGGAGGTCGGCGGCATCATCTGAGTCCATTTCGTCAACGATTTCACCAAGCTGGTGGTCGGACAGGTCGCTGACGATCTGGTTCTGGGAAAAGGCCGAAAGCTCTGCTATCACCTCTGAAGCGGTATCAGTTTCCAGCTTGAGAAAAAGTTCCCTCTTCTCGGCCTCATCGAGGGCCTCGAGTATCTCGGCGATATCGGCGGGGTGCAACTGGCAGAGCATCTGGGCCGCCTCATCCAGGCGGTTTTGACTCAGGTGTTCTCGTACTGTCGTCAGGAGTTCATTGCGCTCGGTAGTCATGGTCTGGTCACTTGGCCCATATGTTCTTACTCGGGGATGATGAGCAAAGAGGGATCGGGCAGCTCGATGTGTACCACCTCGCCGCTTTCACCCAGAGGCTTGAGTGGGTTGTTGTTCAAGGAGAGCTGGAGCCCGGCTGCGTTGCCGATATAGAGCTTGAAGCTCGAGGCGGCCTGCCACCTCATCCGGTCACCTGGCTGGAGCATGTACTCGTGCTCGCGACCTTCATCAATGGTGATGCGGAGCCAGGTGGGTTCCAAAGCCTCCGCTTTGAGCACATACGCCGGTTTCGCAGGGGGGGGTGGTATAGCCTGCTCTCCGGTTGCAGGCACGGAGGAAACAGCCCCTGGTTGGCGCTTCTCTGAGCTCCCAACCGGGGGCTCCTGCCCGGCAGGCTCTGTTCCGGTACCGGGTGTGGATGGCGCCGGGGCCTGGAGTGGGGTAGATTTATCCTCGCTCAGCCCCGGGACCGGCGGAGCGGGAGATGCGGCCGGAGCGTCCTCGGGTGCAGGTGGAGGCTCCTCGGTTGCCGGCAGGGGTGGCGGCTGCTGCCGGCGCTCATAATTGGACCCCCACCAGAACAGAGCCAGGCCCGTGAACAGGAGCAGGGTGAGCAGGTAAAAGAGCCTTCGCCTTCTGGAAGCACTGGGCCGCAACCGCCGGTGAAACTTCTCCAGGGCCTCCTGGCGAGCATCCTCGTCCATGCGTAGCTCCTGATACTGAAGAACCACTGCTTCCGGGTCCAGGCCTATCTGCTTTGCGTAGGCCCGGAGGAATCCCTTCACCAGCACCGGGGCAGGCAGTTTATCAGTAGTACCCTCCTCAATGGCTCTAAGCATGTTTGTGCTGATTTTCGTGTCCGCGGCGATTTGCTCCAGGCTTATTCCCCGTGCCTGGCGTTCAGCCTGCAGGTACTCGCCCAGATTTTTCATTTCTTCATTTCCTGGTTGGAGATACGCATAATGTGATTGACCTATGACCAGAGGGAAAACCCACGGCGTCTGCTACCCGCTCAGGGATACAGCCGCCGGAGCATCCTGGGAAACGGGATGGCCTCACGCAGATGTTTGAGGCCGCAGATCCAGGCAACAGTCCGTTCAATGCCGAGCCCGAAGCCAGAATGGGAGACCGTGCCGTAGCGGCGCAGGTCGAGATACCACTCGAAGGGCTCCCGCGGCAGGTTGTGTGATCGCAACTTTTCCACCAGCACATGGTAGTCGTCTTCCCGCTGGGCGCCGCCGATGATCTCTCCATATCCCTCGGGAGCGAGCACATCAACACAGAGTGCCAGATGGGGGTTCTCAGGATCGGTCTTCATATAGAAGGCCTTGGTCTGAAGCGGGTAGTGGGTGATCATGACGGGTCGATCAAAGTGCTCTGAGAGCAGAGTCTCTTCAGGAGCACCAAAGTCCTGGCCCCACTCCACGGAGACGCCCTTTTCCCGCAAAAGCTCGATCGCCTCATCATAGGTGATTCTCGGAAAAGGAGGTACTATCGCCCGCAATTTGCTTTCATCCCTGCCCAGGGTCTGGAGTTCCCTGCACCTGTGGGTAAGAACCGAATCCACCAGGTGGATGACCAGTTTTTCTGCAAGACAGAGCACATCTTCCAGGTCCGCGTAAGCAACTTCAGGTTCCAGCATCCAGAATTCGGCAAGGTGCCGACGTGTCTTTGATTGTTCAGCCCTGAAGGTTGGCCCCAGGGTGTATACCTTGCCGAGGGCCATAGCACCAGCCTCAGCGTACAGTTGGCCGCTTTGGGAGAGGTAGGCCTTTTCCCCGTGGAAATACTCGGTCGCAAACAGGGAACTGGTGTCCTCGCAGGAAGTGGAGGTGAGAATCGGGGCGTCGAAAAGGATGAATCCTTCACAGTTCAGATAGCTCCGGGCTGCGTCGATGACGTGGCTACGGATCCGGAGAACGGCATGCTGGTTGGAGGAACGCACCCAGAGATGGCGGTGGTCAAGCAAGAACCCCGGGCCGTGCTCTTTGGGCGTGATGGGATACCCCTCGGCCACCTGAATAATCTGGATATCCCTCACCTCCAACTCATGGCCGCCGATTGCCCGGGCATCGGTACGAACCGTGCCGGTGACCACCAGGGATGATTCCTGGGTAAGGGAGTCGAAGGTGGCGAAGGTTGCCGGACTTACTTCATTTTTCAGCATGACACCCTGGATGATACCCGTGCCGTCACGAACCAGGAGGAAGCGGACTTTGCCGCTGGATCGTTTGTTATAGAGCCAGCCCCGGATGGTCACCGTCCGACCGACAAACTCGCCGATGCGGTCTACGGTGGCAGTGGCAGACATGGCGTTCCTCCCGAAGTTACCGAAAAGGTCCTCTCGTTCTGCGCTCATGAACCCGGCAGGATAATGCCGTGGCTTCAATAGACGATCTTCACGTAAGAACGCTCGCGTAAATTGTGAAGCCACTCCCGGTATCTGGCATTGATAACCTGCTGGTAGAGCTTGTGACGAATGCTCTCCCGAACTTCATCCAGAGATTCGGCCGGCGTTCTGTCCAGCTCTATGACTTTGATGATGTGCAGGCCCATCC
>JBKHJD010000260.1:0-3344 GCA_046538315.1 Syntrophobacteria bacterium | reverse complement strand
TGTATGTGGTGGGTCATCTCATGGAAAGTCTGGAGGAGCAGTTCAAGGATGAAAACGAGATACTCGGGTATCTGAAAGAAGTCCAGGAGGACATCCTGGAAAATATCGACGACTTCAAGAAAAAACCCGAGTCCCAGCAGCAGCCGAGCCCGCTGCCCATGCCGCCCAGGGACATGACCTTTCGCAAGTATGACATCAACGTGCTCATAGACCACTCGGACACCAAGGGCGCACCTGTGATCATCGAATCAAATCCAAGTTATCCCAATCTTTTCGGAACTATAGAGCGCCAGGCCTATTTCGGTGCCCTGTTTACAGATTTCACCATGATCAAACCCGGAGCTCTCCATCGGGCCAACGGCGGCTACCTGGTGCTGAAGGCTTTGGACCTGCTCAGGTACTGGATTTCCTGGGAAGCCCTGAAGCGGGCGGTGAAGGACCGGGAGATAAAGATAGAAGACCTCGGCGAGCTCTACGGTATCTTCAGCACTCGCACCCTGAAGCCTGCGCCTGTTCCGCTCAACGTCAAGCTGGTACTCACCGGCTCACCGTATCTGTACCAGTTGCTTTACATGTATGATGATCGCTTCCAGAAGATGTTCAAGGTCAAGGCCCACCTCGACGATGAAATGGATCACACCCCGGAGATGCTCAAGGAATGTGCCTGTGTGATGTCGAAGTTTTGCACCGAGCAGATGCTGCGACACGTGAAAAAGGATGGGGTGGCCCGGGTGCTGGAACACAGCCTGGAGCTTACGGCGGACCGGGAAAAGCTCACCCTGAAACTGGGAGACATCAGCGACCTGCTCAAGGAAGGCGATTACTACGCCAGGCTGGACAATAGCGACTACATCAACCGGGATCACGTGCAAGCGGCCATCGAAAAGAAGATATACCGGTCCAACCTGTACGAGGAACGAGTTCAGGAGCTGATCAAAAAGGACATCTTCTGGGTTGAAATCGATGGCCACAAGGTGGGCCAGGTGAACGGGCTCTCCATACTGCAAACCGGTGACCATGTATTCGGTAAGCCCAACCGCATCACAGCCGCTATATCACTGGGCAAAGAAGGTGTGGTCAATATCGACAGGGAGGCAAAGCTGAGCGGCAACATTCACACCAAAGGTGTGATGATCCTCGGCGCCTACTTACGGGAAAAATTTGCCCACAACAAACTCCTGAGTCTATCGGCCAGCCTCTGCTTCGAACAGAGCTACGGCATTATCGAAGGCGACAGCGCCTCTAGCGCCGAGCTCTACGTCTTGCTGTCAGCCATTTCCGGAGTTCCCATCTATCAAGGTATTGCAGTGACAGGGTCGGTGAGCCAGAAGGGCGAGATCCAGCCCATAGGCGGAGTGTCCCGCAAAATAGAGGCCTTTTTCGATATTTGCAAGCACAAGGGGCTCAACGGAAAACAGGGAGTGCTCATCCCCCAGAAGAACGTCACCAACCTGATGCTCAAGCCCGAGGTGGTGGAGGCGGTGCGGAAGGGGCAATTCCATGTCCATCCGGTCAGCACCATTGAACAGGGCATCGAGATTTTGACCGGCGTCGAAGCGGGAGAACGCCGGGAGGACGGCACCTTTCCTGAAGGGACCCTCTTTGGCAAGGTGGATGACAAACTCAGGGAGATGGCTGAAATCGTGAAGGAATTTGGAAAGGGCAAGGAGGAAGAAGAGCAGGGCAAAAAGGGTGAGGAGACCTGATAAAGAGAGGCCGGGGTCAACTCGGGCTATAAGACGGCGCAGGGACGTCCCCGGAATGTGTGCCGGAGGAGCGTCCTTTTATTGTCTTGTGAGGGGAGCAGCAGGTGGGGCTTCGGATGCGGCAGCATGGAAGGCTGGAGACTGTTATTTTCGATATGGACGGGGTGGTCATCGACAGTGAACCACTCTGGTCGAAGGCCGAACGGGAGCTGCTGGCTTGCAGGAATCTCAGCTATGCGCCCCAGCTCAAGTCCCTTCTCATGGGCCGCAACTCCCGCGAGGCGGTGACTCTCCTGATAGAGCACTACAATCTCAATGAGAGGCTGGACAGGGTAATCCACGAGCGAGAAGAACTCGTTGCCGGGCTTTACCAAAGATACCTCCAACCGATCCCTTCCGTACTGGAGCTTATTCGTTCCATACGCAAGGAGGGGATCAAGACGGCCCTGACTTCTTCCTCGTCGCAGTATCTGGTGCGGCTCGCTCTGGACAAACTGGGCATTGCCCACCAGTTCGATCACGTGGTGAGCGATGACCAGGTAGCTCGGGGCAAACCGGCCCCGGATGGCTACCTCAGTGCCGCAAAGCAGTTAGAAGCGGCGCCCGAAAACTGTCTGGTGATCGAGGATGCTCCCAACGGGGTGGCTGCGGCGAAAGCCGCCGGCATGCGCTGCCTGGCTGTCAGCACCAGTGTGAACGCGGCGGAGCTTGGCACGGCCGACCTGGTGGTCAGAGGCTTTGAAGAGGTGGATGTCTCCATGCTGAGAGAACTGGTCCGGAAGGCATGACAGGCGCTAGCTGTCCCCGGAGACGATAGATGGAGGAGGCGCGGAGGAAAGAACAGAACCTGGTTGCAGAGAAGGAGGATCCACACTAGTATTGTTGTGTATTTGGTTACCTATTTCCCGGGGTGTTGGAGCCGGAGCTCTCCAATCTCCCGGCATGCAGGAAGAGCAATGGCCCGAATCGTCCACGATCTCGGCTCTCGAGCCAAGAGACGCTACCTTCTGTACACAGATCTCGATTTCTGGGATGCCCGCAGGATCCTCAAAGGTCTTGGGAGGGTCAAGAGAAATTTTGGCAGTTCGCCTCCCGGCGACCGCTTTCCCACGCAGGTGGTGGTTGAAGACGCCGACTCAGAGGTGAAAAGGACGATCGAAAAACGCCTCAGCCGAGCCATTGCCTCACCGCCCCGCCACCTCATCGTGCAATCCATCATCTACTGGGGCAGATTCGAATTCGACAGACGCACATACTGTCCTGACAGGTGGTCTGCGGCCAGGGTGCTCTTCTTCGTGCGAAAGCGTCTCCCTTTACATCAACCCGTAATCAGGAGTCGTTACAAGTGGGTGGAGATTTCTCTACGAGGAAATACCGTTGCCATTCAACAACACCAGGGGGTTTCTCCGGAAGCCGGCGAGACGAACGGCGAAGAAGACCAGTCGGTACGCTGCGGTCCCGCATGCTTTTGACGCTGTAAGGGTGTCCGTTGCTTGTTGTCCGTTGTCCGTTGCCAAGGGTGGAAAAAAAACGGTAGGTGAGCTACATAACCGGAAAAAAGCTCCAGCCAGCCGATCTCCGAGCTAAGTCCTTCGACGCATAAATTCGATGACGAATTTATTTGCTCAGGACTTAGTG
>JBKHJD010000259.1:0-3349 GCA_046538315.1 Syntrophobacteria bacterium | reverse complement strand
CACGGTATACATTCGAGCCCAGAAATTGAGGTCCCGGTTAAAGAAACTTGATTGATCAGTCCGCCGGCTATGCTCCACCAAGGGAGGGACGAGATGACGCCCAGGGAAGTTGACCTTGTGATTTTTGCGATCCAGGCCGCAGCAAAGCTGGGGCGGAAGGTTCAGGCGGTCTTCGAGGATGAGGTACGGGATCGTGAGCTCATCCTGCCACCGGTACCGGGAACAATGCTGCCTTCCCTGGAGGAGGCCGTGAGGTTTTTTGAGGGTGAAGGAAAGGCATTTGTAGAGCCGCCCGGGGATTGGGCTGCTACCGCTGCACCTTCGGCGGTTTTGCCGATGCAGGGTCTCTACTATGCCGTGTGGCGAAAGAGGGGGTCGAGCATAGCTGATGACAACAGCATCAGAGAGGCGTATCTGCGTATTCGCAAGAATTTGCAAGAGCACAAAAGCGCTGACGATGTATACGGCACCTTTCGCAAATCCGAGCAGTACTATAAGGGGGCGAATGCGCTTCTTGTGGTCAAGCAGTGGCGCGACGGGGAGGATCCCAAGCGCCGCCCGGTTCAACGCATTGCGGGCACGGTCGTTGAAATCGCTCTGGATTACGTGAAGGCGGATCCCACGCTGTTCAGGGGCGATGGGATCGGAGATCGGGTTACCCGGGCCTTTCTGCTCTCACTTGACCGGGTGGAGTTTGCCGAGGCGGACTTTGACGACCTGCTGCTCACTATTCTCCAGGCCGCGCTGGACACATTCCGCCTTCATGCAGAGCTTGTTATTTCTGAAGAGCACCTGGCCTCCCTGCTCGGGGAGATCAGCGCCACCCTGTCGAAACAGCTCCAGAAGGCTCGAGACAGCGGGGAAGATGACAGGTTGCGTGCTCTGTATACCTTTCGCCGGGAAATGCTGCAAAACGTCATTCAGGTTTCGGCGCACATCGTCTCGGAGCATCCGGTTCGCTTTTTCGGCACCGCAGATAGCCGGGAGGAAAGGGTTCTGGCCTCTGTGCTCCAGGCCGTGCTCGCCACAGTGCAGAAGGAATCGGATCTTTTCAGCGGCAGAGCGCTGGCTGATATCTATGCGGCAGGGTTGCGCGCTGTGGCGCAAAACGCGACTCTTCTCCTGCCGGAAACCGGCGGCAATAAACGTGAAACGTTCATTGAAAACCTTTTTGCAGGCATTGCCGATCAGCTGGCAAGATCGGCCCGGAGCGACCCTGCCGGACCCTACTCTCCTGAGGTGCTGCACGAGGTCATCGCAGTTGGCCTGGAGGTTCTCACCGCCAATGCCAGCCGGCTCATTGATCCGGAGCAGCCCGGAAAGCAGCTCCTGGTGGATGCCCTGGAACGGGTGATCCTTTCGCTTTCCGACAGGTTGCATGGTGATAGAGACCTGTGCGTCTTTCTGAGGGAAGTTTTCTCCCGAGAGCACCTGGTAGAGATTGTTCAGGAGGTTTTCGAGGCAGTGGCGAGGAATCCCGAAGCCCTGCTGCACGATGTCGACGGCGATGCCAGGAGATCAGCTCTGGCGCAGGTTATCGGCTCGGTGGCGGTTGCCGCTAGAAGCGATACCCGAGGACTGTTGAGCGGAGAGAACTACACGGAACTCATTGCCGTGGCGTTACAGGCCTTTGCCGGCAATCCGGACAGGCTGCTTGATCTTGACACCACGGATCCGATGGAAAACGTTATGGCACAGGTTATGACTGCGGTGGTGCAGGCCGGGGCGCAACAGATGGAAGACGGCATGCGGAACCTGATGAATGGCGAGATGCTGGTGGAAATGGTTGAGGCCGCCCTGGGGGTGGTATCCAAGAACGTCGAGGGATTCGTGAGAGAACCTGAGATCGTCTCCATGGTCATGGTTCGATTGCTGCAAGCCGCGTCCAATCTCATGGCAAACGAACTGGATGGGGAAAATCTCCTCGCCGTCTTTCCACCTGTTGTCGCCGCCGCCTTGCGGGGACGGGAAGCACTCGATGGCAGCGACGCCGATCTGATCCTTCCTTTCCTCAGGAGAAATTCTTTATAGATATCAAGGAGACCTGTCATGTCCCTCCGCCGACAAAACTCCACCCAGGTTTTTCCCAGGATTTTTCTGTTTATTCTGGTGCTCGCTTTTGCCATGGCCGGTTGTCTGGGCCCTGTTCAGGGGACCATTGCCCTGCGGCAGGCTCAGGATGTCTTCAATGCGGCCTCGGCAGAGACGATAGAACAATATGAAAGAGACCTGCGGGAAGAGACCGCAGGGGCGGCAGTGCCTCCCGAATCGCCGCATGAGAAATACCAGCGGGTGATCGAAATCATCGACAACCGGGTACTTGATACCGTCAACAGGAACGACCTCAAGGTGAACGCCTATTCCCTCAAAGCTTTCTCTTGCTGGCAGCTTGGCGAGGGTACCAAGGCCAAGACGACCGCCGAAAAGGGGCTGGATCTTTACAAGCGCTCGGGGCTTACGACAAATCGCCGCGACTACGGTATGCTGCTCATTCTCGGAGGTCTCGTTGACTATACCGAGGCCTACCGCATCTATGAAGAGAAAGTACTGGAGCTGAGTGCAAGTTATTTCTCGGTGGCTGATGCACGAGAGCTAGCTGGAGCGATGGCGGCTGCGCTCGAAAAGATCGATGAGATCAATCTCCAGATGAACAGGGGAGAGCCCATCGTCGTCTACGCCAATTACCAGCAGCTCCGGATCATCAGGAACATCCTTGATGTCTGGGAAAAAGTGCGAACGCCGGAAGAAAGGCTCGATGCGTATTGCACATGGTTTTGCCGGGCGGAGAAGATCTGGACGACAAAGTTTCCGGAAGAGCCCTATGCAGGCGAAACCGATGTGAGAGCATTGCGCCAGGAAATAGAGGTCTACAAGGGGGACGACTGCATCTGCCCTCCCGGTTAACGGTTGGAAGAACGACATGCGCTACTATGACGAGACCCGCGGACGGAGATCCGCTCCAGGTGTGCGCGTTCATTCGTCTACCTTCAGATTGTTAGTTACTGCCTTGACCCCGTGGACGGAATGTGCGATTTCCAAAACGCGTTTCACTTGAGTGCTGTTTTTGACAATACCTGTGAGGGTTACATGACCGTCCAGGCAATCCACGTCGATATTGAGGGACCTGATACCTTTTGCGGTTACCAGTTTTGTCTTGATCTTCGCAGTAATAGCTGCATCGTCCACCTGGGTGCCTATACTGCGCTCATCAGTGCCCGCCTTGTAGCCTGCTCCGGCTCCGGCTCCGGCCGCGAGCCAGCAGCAGGAGGCCACCGCAGATAAGAGGATGCCGCAGACGGCTAGCTGGACTTTCATCCTCACTCCATTTTTTCGGTACCATCTGGGATAC
>JBKHJD010000258.1:0-3357 GCA_046538315.1 Syntrophobacteria bacterium | reverse complement strand
CGCCTTTCCCGCCTTTCTCGCCTTTCCCGCCTTCCCTTCCCCATTACCGGTTACACGGATCACCCCCGGCTGTCGTCTCACAAAAGAGCTGGAGCAGGGCGAAGGCAACCGCGTGCTTTTTCTGCATCCTTGAACCCCAAAGGGGCCAGCGGTTCATGCATTTCAGGACCCTTTCCAGCTCCGCATTGAAGATAGACGCCCTCTCGAATTCTCTGTAGGACCTGCCACTGCACGGATCATACGCGGGAAACCAGACAGGCACCCACCCTTCAACGTTCTCATCGAAGCCCTGCCAGGCCTGCCACGGGTTCACTCCTGCCGGAATAGTCTCCCAGCTCAGACTTGGCAGGGGAATATCCTCATCCAGAAACTCACTGAGAAGTGGATCGGGTCTCCGGGCCATTCACATTCCTTTCTACCCTGTTCCATTTTGAAGCATACAGGGTATTTCATATCATATGATCTTTGGCCGGTGAAGTCCATGGACGGGGATCGAGAGTGCTGCTTCAACGCCCATCGGAACAGGCCTTTCGACCCGGCCATCGCTGACGCTACGGCGGTCAGGCAAGCTCGAGGCAATAGCGGTATTTCCGCATGGGCATCAGCTAGTTGCGCCTTGGCCGGAGCGCTTGTTCAATCCAACCCTAGAGAGCCCTGTGCCCCCTGGCTCTTACGCCTTCGACTCTTCCGTTTCCGCTTCGACCGGGGCTTTCCCAGAGGGTACCTCGAGGTGGAGAGGCGGCTTTTCCTCAGCCTGGCCTTGCGCTTCACCTCTCCGTACTTGCCGAAGCGTCCTCTTCTGCTCACGGCTTTTCCCATTGGATTCTGTCATGAGCCTTCTTCGGGAAAATCAATATGATACATTCCTAGATCCCTGCCCATCTCAGCCGCTGGATAGCGGGATTTGGCAGCCGCTTCCAGCAGGTGCATCTCGTCCTCCCCGTATCGTGGGCTGATGTGAACGAGCACCGCACGGCGCACCCCGGCACGGGCGGCAATGCGAGCGGCATCTACCACAGTCAGGTGACCCTTGGTATCTGCAAGATGAAAATCATCTGGGAGAAACATTCCATCCATAAAAGCAATATCTGCATCTTGGCACAGGTGGTAAATACCCCTGGTGGGTCTGGTATCAACTACATACGCCACATGCCGACCTCTCCTCGGCCTCCCCAGGACTTGCTCCGGATTGATCTCTTCGCCGTCATCAAGAGTGACCCGCTGTCCCTGTTGGAGCCTGCCCCAGAGCGGGCCCCTGGGAACACCCAGCGCAGCAGCCCGCTGCGGCCTGAACTTGCCCGGCCGCTCCCGCTCTTCCAACCGGTAACCGAGGCAGAAACAGCTGTGTTCGAGAGGGTGCCAGAGGATACGGACCTGTTCGTTTTGATAGGCAACCGCGCTGTGCTCTGGGCACCACTCGATAAAATGCACCGGGTAGTTGAGGTGGAAAGCCAGATTTTCGTGGGTCTGCCGGATGAACTTTGCGATACCCGGAGGCCCGATAATGGTGAGCGGCCCGGGATCCTCCATCTGAGACCGTAGCATCATGATCCCGGGAATCCCGAGGCAGTGGTCGGCATGGAGATGACTCACTGCCATGACTTCGAGGCCCCGAACTCCTATTCTGGCCTTCTTCAAGCCGATCTGAGCGCCTTCACCAGCATCAAAAAGATAGATGCGGCCGTTGAGCCGCACTGCCAGGGAAGTGAGAAGCCGGTACGGCATGGGCATCATGCCGCCGGAACCGAGTAGAATGCATTCCATGAGACCCCAACCCGGCAGAGACAGGGAGTCAAGAATCGAAAACAGATCAAGGCTCTTGCTGTTGTGTTCTACGCGCCATGCGCCCGCCCACCGCGAGCCTCGGGAAAAAAGTCAGCTGTCATCACGCCCGTGAACAGAATCGTAACTGGTCACGGGGCTGGAAGAGATTGGAGACGTGTCCTTCACGTTGTTTAAAAGCCTGAACCGCAAAGACGCCAGGAACGCGATGAAGATTTCATGGTTTGCCCCGAAGGGCTTCTTCGGGGCAAACGCCTCAGCCCCTGCGGGGCTTCTGCTGCTGTGAAACGTTGATACCGAAGCTCCCCCCGGATACTTGCCCGCAGGGCTGGGATCTTTTCCTGCCCGGTTACCCCGGGCAGGAAAAAGCAAACCCCCTTGGCGTTCTTCGCGTCTTGGCGGTTCGGAAGTTAAACCGCACGAGCAAAGCGAATGGCAGTTTGGCAACCCCGTGACCGCTTACAGAGAATCAGCATCCTATCACCTGCTGGAGTGTCAACCAGCCAAATCGTTAACACAGGTAGGCCGACAGGCAGGTAAGAAAACCGTGAACCTCTGAACCGCGAACCTGTGAACGGCTCGATTATTTCGGCGGGCGGATAAATGCTTTTATCATTCTCTCGCCGAGGGGAAGGCGAGAGAATCTTCCCAGATTCTTGATCACAAAATCCACAGGGAGCAACCTCAGCCAGGGGTTATCCAGGAAAATTCTCGCTGCGTCGTGATAATATTCCTGGAGGTCACAGGCCATATTCAAGGCTTTGATAGGATTCCCGGTACCGATTGAAAAAGTCCCGTGCCGCACCACTGCGCAGATATCCTTTTCAGCAAGACATGAAGCCACCGAATCGGCCAACTCATGCGAACCATGCCGAACCGTATCTACCAGGCCGATGCCATTGGGACAGCAAATCTTCAGCTGTTCGTGCTGAACGAACAGCAAGCTATTCAAACTCTCCTCTTCCCGAAAAAGCCTGCTCACGACGTTAATGCTTGTCGGCTGGGCGTGAACAAAGGCTGACACTTCAGGGCGTTGCTGATACGTGGTAAAGTGAGCTGCGTGTTCAGAGGTGATCTTTTCTTCTTCCAGCCCCCAGAGGATATTGTAGCCGCCTTCTGCTATTTCGATCAGAGCCAGGCACTCGTGAGGCCGGTCACTAATGTACCGGAAGTTCTTCCCGGAGCCTGTGATTACAAATCGGTGCCCATAAAGACCCGGATATTCCCTGTCCGATTTCTGATGCGCCGTTTCTCTGGAGCCTTCCTCCGGAAATTCGTCAACCGGAAACCCGTCAGCCCGAAGGGAGATATTACCTGATGTGCCTGCGGCTGCTTCGATGAAACAGAGCCGTTCGGCTACCTTACCAAAGTAATACAGCAGGTCGGCTACGGAGGATTTCATCAGTTACTCCATCCTTGAGATCGCCAGGAGCCCTGGGATGTTGGAAGCTTTCGAATGGTTCTCGGAGTCAGATAATGATTTGACGCTCGGCGATCAGGGCGAGGATTCTTTTTACCGCCGCGCCCTTGCCCTCCTTGTGAGACCGAATTACCAGATCGGGGTTTTCAGGGGGC
>JBKHJD010000257.1:0-3364 GCA_046538315.1 Syntrophobacteria bacterium | reverse complement strand
AGATAATCCTCTTCGTTGTCTCCATGATCCTTCTTTTGGAGGCAGACGGCAGATGGCGCCTGTGGCCGGGCGGCTTTTTTTGGCAAGCAGGGGCTGATGAGGCGGGATGCTTATATTTTGGGGGTGTGCAGCGACTTGAAGGTTCCTGCTGCCATTGTCCTGGGCGGGGGGTACGCCAGGAATACCCAGGACACGGTTGACATTCATCTGAACACTGTCAAGGTGGCTGTTCAATTGATGAAGAGGTGGAACGAGCCCGAGACCTGACTGCTTGGCTGCATTACATGGCGTTTCTTTCATGCTCGTCGGGCAGTCTGAGACGGATGGATAGAAAAAACCCGGCGAGCATGCAGGCACCAACCAGAACCAGTCCGAAAGAGAACGAGCCGGCATCTGCCATCACCCCAATACCCGCCGGTATAGCTCCGGCTCCAAAAAGGAAGGCAAAGGGAATCGCCAGGGAGATCCCCACATTTCTTGAGCTTCGAGGTCCTATACAGGAGAGCGCAGCCAAGCCCGCCGGAAAAAAGGAGACCGCCAGCATGGGGTGCAGGAACACTATGATGACGATCCAGTAATCTGGAACCAGCCCCAACAGACCGGTCATAATGCCGGTCAGCAAAAGAGCTACCGCCATAATTCTCCCGGGGCCAAAACGGTCCGTCGCCCAGCCGGCCAGAAATGCCATGGCTAACCCCGAGACCCGGGAGAGTGCGACCAGGGTATTGGCCCAATACCGATCAAAACCCCTTTCAGTCACCAGATAGAGGGGGAGCATGGCGTATACTCCCAGGCTGCCGCTGATGGCCAGGCCGAATAAGACTGTGATGATCCAGAAGGAGGGCCGAGCGAAAAGCGATTTGATGAAGTCGATCCCGGGAGCCTCACCGGGAAACTCTCCACCTTTTCCAAAACGGCCAAAGGCGATTCCCACGAGCACTGACGCTACCCCCAGAACGGCAAGTATTCCTCTCCAGGAAAACCATTGTAGAAGGGCCTCGGAAACAAGCGGCGCAGTTACAGTGCCTAGATTTGGCGCCAGTTCGTGAATGGCGATTGCTTTCCCCCATTGACCTGGGCTCACCAGAGAAGTGAGAGAGGCGATGCCTGAAGGAAGGTAGAGCCCCGCTGTCAGGCCCAGCAAGAGCAATCCCAGGCAAATTCCCGGAAGACTGTTGCTGAAGGAGATTCCCAGTAGCGCAATGCCGATGCCCGCAGCCGAAAAAATGATTGTTTTTCTGTGCATAAACCGGGAGGCCACAAATCCTGAGGCGACAAGCGATACAAAATATCCAATTGAAATAAATAGAAAAAGTGAACCTGCCTCCCCGTGACTCACACCCAGATCCTTTTCAATTGTAGGCAACAGCGGGGCAAGGATAATTCTGGCAAGGAAGTTGAGGAAAAATATTCCGGTCAAAAGGAGGATTGGACCCACCTGTGAGCGAAAAGACGCCGGCTCACCCTGTGAGCCGGGCTCTGAATGAGTGTGGACCGGCAGATTGCCCAAACGTACTACTCCTCCCCGGTACCTCGAGTCAATGCATTCGTCACCGAAGCCAGATCCAGGTGTTGATTTCGCAGACGGTCGGGTTTTTGGGCCATGCTCCCAAGAGAACCTACCTGGGTGACGATCAGCTGGTAAGCGCTTGGACTACGCTACCATTTTTCAGTCTTCATGCCTGTGATAAACCACGTAAGCTTAGGCAAATCTTTGGAGTATTGCAACCATCTCATGGAAACTTATAGGAAGAGCATCTGCCACAGGAATAATGGTGTTTGCTATTTGGCTGGATTTTTTATATAATTGTGCGGTTACCGAGACCACACAGGGCACATCGAGTCATTCATGATAAAGCTCTTTCCGAATCTGCACCTCAGCATTCGCCAGAAGGTGGTGGTGGGCTTTACCGTATCCATCATTGCCTTTCTGCTCGTCGGTATTGTGGCTTACCGGAATATTGTCGAGGTTGAAACAAAAATTAGCGTTGTGGAAAGGGCACGCGAGCTGCACGACACCATCCTTGAGGTAAGACGCTACGAAAAGAACTTCCTTCTTTACGGTACAAAGAAGGACTATCAGCAAACAATGGCATACGTAGAGCAGGGCAAAGAGATAACTTCCAGGGTGCAATCCCACGTCAAGGGGCTGAAAGGAGGTCCCTATCTGGAGGAACTCTCCAATGAGCTCGGGCGTTATGCCCACGTCCTGGATCAGATGGGGGACGGTTACGCCAGCCAGCCTGCGGGGAAAGATGCCGTCGAGGCCCAGCTCCGGCAAAGGGGCAAGAACCTGGTGGATCTTTCCCTGAAGCTGGCGAATTTCGAGCAGAGGCGAATTGAGGAAATCCTGAAATCTCTCAAAAAAAAGCTGGCGGCCCTTTTGCTGGTGCTCGTCTTTCTGGGTCTTTTTCTCACTATGCTCGTCAGCCACAAGATTGTCAGGCCGCTCCATTTTATCCAGAAGACCACCCAGCGAATTGCCCGGGGTAACTACCGACCGCTGCCGGTGTTCGACACCCGGGATGAGACCCAATCCGTGGTGGAGGCGTTCAACAAGATGGTCGCGGAGCTGGAGATCCGCCAGGACCAGCTGGTGCAGGCGCAAAAGCTCTCTTCCCTGGGAATCCTTACCTCCGGGATCGCTCACCAGCTGAACAATCCGCTCAACAACATCTCCACCTCCTGCCAGATTCTGTTGGAGGAAACGGCCGGTGAAGAGAGTAACTATATAAAAAAACTTCTCAAAAACATCGATAGCGAGGTGGACAGAGCCCGTGATATAGTCAAAGGACTGCTGGAGTTCTCAAGGGAGCGGGAACCCCAGCCCAACTGGGTGAATGTGGAAAACCTTCTGATCAAAACCATCCGGCTGATCTCCAGCCAGTTGCCCTCCGGCGTGGAGGTTACCTATGACGTCCCTGAGGACCTGGACATCTACGCTGACTATCAGCACATCCAGGAGGTGCTCCTCAATCTCCTCTTCAATGCGGTCCAGGCCATGCCGGACGACACCGGCCTTATCGACATAGTCGCTCGCAAAGACACTGTTAATGGACAGGTGCGAATCGAGGTCCATGACGCCGGTTGCGGCATATCTCCGGAACACCTCCCCCAGATATTCGATCCTTTTTTTAGCACCAAAGAAGTGAGATACGGCACCGGACTGGGTCTTTCTGTGGCTCACGGCATCGTGGAACAGCACGGTGGATCCCTGACGGCAAAAAGCACGGTGGGCGAGGGCTCCACCTTCATCATCAGCTTGCCGTTCAAAGACTATCCCGACAGTGGAGACAGAAATTCATGAAAGCGGGCAGAATTCTAGTGGTAGACGACGAGGCCATCGCCAGGGAGAACCTGGAAC
>JBKHJD010000256.1:0-3378 GCA_046538315.1 Syntrophobacteria bacterium | reverse complement strand
CGGCACGCTTGTAGATGCTGAGATGAGCCGCCGTATGCGGGAATCTGGTATTCAACGGGTGAGCATCAGCATCGACGGGGATACCGAGGCAAGCCACGATCAGTTCCGCCAGGTTGAAGGCGCCTTTGCCGGGGCGCTGCGCGGCATCTATTCCCTGAAGGAGGCAAACGTCGATGTGCAGATAAATACCACTCTGACCAGCAACAACCTGCATGAACTTCCTGCCATTCAGAAGCTGGCAGTGGAGCTGGGGGCGGTGGCGCACCATATATTCCTCCTGGTGCCCACCGGGCGGGGCAAGGATTTCAAAGATCAGGAAATTGCCGCAGCGGACTATGAGCGAACCCTCCACTGGTTTTATGACCAGCAAAGGAAGGTGCCGCTCCAGCTGAAGGCAACCTGCGCCCCGCACTACTACCGCATTATGAGACAGCGGGCCAAGGAGGAAGGCAAGCAGGTTACGAGCAAAACCCACGGCATGGATGCCGTCAGCCGGGGCTGTCTGGGCGGCACTGCCTTTCTCTTTGTTTCCCATGTTGGCCAGGTGCAGCCCTGCGGCTATCTGGAGGTGGACTGCGGCAATGTCCGAAAGCTGCCCATCGAGAAGATCTGGCGCGATTCGGCGGTCTTGAGGCAGCTTCGTGATTTTGATGCGTACAAGGGTAAATGCGGGATCTGTGAGTATCGGCGCGTTTGCGGAGGCTGCCGGGCCCGCGCCTTCGAGGCGACCGGGGACTACCTGGAATCAGAGCCGCTGTGTCCCTATGAGCCCCGGGCAGCAAAAGGGCGAACCGAGGCTTCCACGGGATGAGAGCAAGGATGAAACGTGAACGGCGAAAATGAAAACGGTCCTGTCCTGGACGAAATGGATCGGGCCATTATCAATGAAATTCAATCGAATTTCCCGATTGAGACCAGGCCCTACCTGGTGCTGGCCCAGAAATTTGGCTGTTCTGAAGAAGAGGTCATGCGGAGGGTGCAAGATCTCAAAGACAGGATGATCATCCGCAGGATCGGAGCCAATTTCAACTCGAGAAAGCTGGGCTATACAAGCACGCTCTGTGCGGCGCAGGTATGGCCCGATAAGCTAGAGCAGTTCATTGAAGGGGTCAACAGGTATCCCGGCGTAACCCACAACTACCGCCGCGATCACGATTATAATGTCTGGTTCACCATCATTGCAGCTTCCGGAAAGGAAATCGAGCGGATTGTTCAGGAGCTATCAGGCCTGCCCGGGGTAAGCGAAATCGTGAGTTTCCCGGCAGAGCGCATATTCAAAATCCAGGTTGATTTTGAAATCTAGGCCTACCCGGCGGCGGTCAGGGAGCTTCGATTGCTGGTGGGATCTGGGTGAGGTCATTGCTGTTTGGCCACATACTCGGCTCGATGGACCAGGGCTCTTTCCTGTCGGCCCTTGATTGTCTGGGGCGCCAGCGGCAGGAAACGAACCAGACCGGGGACCGAGTCCATATTTCCTTCAAGATCGAGAATCGTGGACTCGCTAACGATAATCTCCCCGGGACCAGCCAGTTCCTGTAGCCGTTTTGCCAGGTTGACTGCATCTCCAATGAACGTATGGTTAAGGTGGTCGCCTGTGCCGATACTGCACGCCACGGCCATCCCGGTGCTGACCCCGAGATGGATGCTGATCTCCGGGAGCTCAAACCGGCGCAGCTCCCGCCGAATTTCATCCACCTGCTGCTGGATCTGGATGGCAGCCCCTACTGCTCGACAGGCAGTTTTTTGATCGAGATCTGAACTGGTAAAAACCATCATGATGCCATCGCCCATAAATTTGTCCAGTATGCCTCCATGCTTGTCCATGATGGGCTCCAGGGCCGAATAGAAGCTGTTGACTATGAATACCAGGCTTTTTTGATCCAGCCTTTCTGACAGACCGGTGAAGTCGCTTATATCGGCAAAAAGGACAGATACTTTTTGAGCCCGGCCTGCCACAGCCGGGGTTTCGCTGCCGGACATGATCCGGTCTACTATGTGCTTTGATACAAAACGGGACAGAATCGTGCGCTTCCGTTCTTCACCCTTCAGTCTCTTCTTGAGCTCGCGAACATACCTCTTGTTTGCCAGGAGCTGACTGCGGCGGTTTTCGGCACGGGAGATGGCATCTTCAAAGGTGTTCAGATCGAAGGGCTTTCGGAGAAAATCGTAGACGTTCAACTTCAGGGCATCGATAGCATCTTCTAGCGTGCCGTAAGCGGTAATGACGATGGGCACCACATCCTGACAACGCTCCGCTATTTGACCGATCAGAGTGATGCCGTCCATTCCGGGCAGCTTCAGGTCGGAGATCACCAGATCCACCTGGCCATTGCCGAGCGTTTTCAGGGCCTTTTCGGCAGAGGGCGCAGCGATAACCTCATGTCCTCGATGTCTCAACAAATTGGTCAGGGTAAAGAGCATGGATTGCTCGTCTTCAACCAGAAGCACTTTCATCAAGCCAATCCTCTGGATACAAGATAGTCACCCGATGTTGCGGCTCTGGTCCACTCCAGAGACCCGAATGTGCTTACTCGGCTTCAAGCACATCCCATGCCAAACCCTTGCGGAGTTGGTTTGATATAGCTCCAGCACCTAGCCAGCCAGACGTGCCTCACCGGCCTGGTCCTGTGGTCTGGATCAGGCCTTACGGGTTGTGCCCGGGGCACTGGGCTATGCCTGCAGCAAAAGCCAAAAGCTGCCGAAGGAGAGTCCACGGCACTGGTGCTGGAAAACCAGCATTGAGGCGTATGGTTGGGCCGGGAGCTACCTGATTCCGTACTTTTTCAGGCGGTAGAGGAGGGTGTTTCTGGTGATACCCAGGAGTTTGGCTGTCTGCATTTGATTCTTGCTGGTTTGCCGGTAGGCAGTGCCGATGATGTGCCTGATGATTTCGTCCAGGCAGATTCCAGAGGCAGGGATGCGGGTGGGCAAAAGATCCCATTGCTCCTTTTCATCATTGGCCTGGGCAGAAGGAACCGGTGCCGGTGCGAGAAAGTCGAGGTGCTTTGCCTCCACCTCGACGGCGTCCTCAAGGAGTACAACTCGCTCGATAGCGTTTTTGAGCTCGCGCACATTGCCTTTCCAGGGATGATTTATCAGGATGTCTGCAGCTTCCCGGGAGACCCGACGGAAGTTTTTGCCGTATTTCTTGTTGAACGTCTCCAGAAAATAGTTGGTCAAAAGAAGAATGTCCTCCTGGCGTTCGCGCAGCGGTGGAATGTAAACGGCGATGGTGGCCAGGCGGAAGTAGAGATCCTGGCGAAATTGTCCCGTCTCGCACAGCTTTTCCAGAGGCTGGTTGGTCGCAGCAATGACCCGGACATCTGTTTGTCTCGGCTGGGAGGCCCCCACAGGAAAGAATTCTTTTTCCTCCAGAAC
>JBKHJD010000255.1:0-3405 GCA_046538315.1 Syntrophobacteria bacterium | reverse complement strand
CGCGTTGCCAACCTGATCAGCTACATACGCGGAAAAGATTCCGGTTTCAGCGGCGCCACCAACCTCAGAAAACGCACTACAGGCTCCAGGGTATGGAAGCTGGGAGATATCATCCACTCCACCCCGACGCCCATCGACCGGCCGGTGGATAACTACGATTTGATTTATAAAGACAAAACTTATGCGGATTTTTACAAACGCCATAAAGAAAGGGCGACCGTGGTATATTGCGGCGCCAACGACGGCATGCTCCATGCCTTTCTGGCCGGGGTTTTCCATCCGACAAACATCAAGACCGGTCTTCTTGCAGGAGACGGTGCCTATTTTGAGGTGCCCTCTGCATACGGGGGTCTCCAACGCGGTGACGAGATCTGGGCCTACATTCCCCAGAACCTGCTGCCGCACCTTAAATGGCTGGCCGATCCCGACTATACCAGCGCCAATCATGTATACTACGTGGATCTGAAGCCGAAGGTCTTTGATGCCCGCATCTATGAAGACGCAGACGAAACCGGTCACCCCCTCAGCAACCTGTGGGCAAGTATGACCGATCCTCAGAGGACGGTCAGGGCCAACGGCTGGGCCACCCTGGTTGTGGGCGGCATGCGGTTTGGCGGGGGCAGTATCACTGTAACCGGCGATTTTGACGGTGACACCAGTACCGAAACCAGGACGTTTCACAGCGCCTTTTTCTGCATTGATATCACCGATCCCCTTGAGCCGATCCTTTTGTGGGAGCGCAACTACAGCGACTATGCCGCTACCACCGACCTTGGCTTCACCACCTCCGTTCCGGCGGTGCTCAAAGTAGATGAGAAGAGCGTCGATACCACCACCACCCCGGATACGGTAACCACAGACGGCCGTCACTGGTACCTGGTCTTCGGCTCCGGGCCTACCTGGCCCTCGTACGAAGGCACAAGCAGCCAGAACAGCCGGCTTTTCCTGGTAGATCTGGCCACAGGCGACCTCAGCCAGGCCAGGAATCCGGGAAGGATTTTCACCCAGCTCACCAGTGCGGACGGTACAGACTCCGGTAGTTCACTGCCTGCAAACAGCATGATGGGCTCGGCGGCTGCCGTGGACGTTGGTCTGGATTATTCGGTGAACGTGGCCTATGTTGGCGAGACCCATGAGTCCGGCTCCACCTACGACGGCGGGATGTACAGGCTAAAGGTAAAGACCGAGAAACGTACCACCCCGGACGGCTCGACTGAATACATGTACTACAACGTGGATCCGAGTACCTGGACCCTGACGCAGCTATTCGATGGAGACTTTGGTATTACAGCGGCACCGGCGGCAGCGATGGCTGTGCCTGTTGATATACCGGGAACAGGGGAAGCCCGGGTCGTCAGTGATGCGCTCTGGGTCTATTTTGGCACCGGCCGCTATTTCAGCACCCTGGATAACGTGGATACGAGCCAGCAGTACATCTATGGGGTGAAAGATCCTTGTTTCAACAATGATCTCACGGATGCGAATCGCATTACGTTGCTCGATTCGGAGCCTTTTGATAAATCTGATCTGTTCGATGTAACCGGGGTCAAGGTTTTCACCGATGGGTCCATTTCCGGCACAACCGCGGCCACGAGTTTCAGCACATTGCAAGTGAAACAGAACTACGGAGAACTCTTCCAGGTCGGCTGGTACCGCGAACTGGAGCTCAGTAGAGAGCGGATCATCAAGAAGCCCTCGGTTCTCGGCGGTGTAGTGCTGGCGCCGTCGTTTGTGCCCAACGACGACATCTGCGGTTTCGGAGGCGACAGCTATCTCTATGCCCTCTACTTCGAAACCGGCACTGCCTATTTCGAGAGCGTCATCGGCCTGGAGGATGATACGGAGGCTCCTGAAGGAGAGCAGAAAGTAAAAGACAAGACCATGCTTGGAACGGGTCTGGCATCCAGTCTGGGTATTCACGTTGGTCGGGAGGCAGGTGCCAGGGGCTTCATACAGCAAAGCACCGGAACCGTCAGCGAGATTGATTTGCAGCCCCCACTCTTCCTCAAAAGCGGCTTTGTGAACTGGCGTGAACGGTAGGAGAGATCGATGAAAAGAAAAAAGTTCCTGGGAATCGCTGGATTGGCCCTGATATGGGCGGCAGCTCAGGGGATTGTTGCACCGTTCGTCGAGGCGGGGCAGGCGGAAAAGCAACAGGGCATGGTCTATACCGAGACCCTGGGGGTTATGGGCAAGGGCACCGATCACATCTTCGTCGGCGAGCAGCCTCTCTATATTGTGCCCAACATCACGAAGATCATCAGCTACAATGGGACCACTATCGGCCTGGCCAGGCTCATGACGCCATGTACGGCGGAGATCACCTACACCATGCAACTGAAAGATGTTGATACATGGCCGGTGGTTCTGGAGATGCGAGTAAAAAGGATACTGCCGCATGCCACTACCGCCGTCTCCAGGGAATAGGCGGAGGCACTACCTCCCGGCGAAAGCCAGCTTTTCTTGGGGGAAACAAAGCCGGGCTCCGGCATCCAGACAAAGGATCCGTTTATTCATCCGTCTTCGCTCATGAAAATGAGATTCCCTGCAAAAAAAACCAACAACTGGCCCGGCTTGACTCCTGTCCAGTTCTCATTGCTCAAAGGCTTGCTGGCCACGAGATACCCTCGTTCATCCGGATCTACGATTTCTGCCAGATTGACTGTAAGGAACTGGCCACGAAGTTTGACAACTTCATAGGGAGCCTGACGCAGTAAAAAATGCAACCCGACGTACCCTGACCTGTCGTGGTAGGCGAACAGGTATCTGCCATCACTGAAAATCAGGTTTAACTCTCCAAAATCGTTTATTTCTCTCAGTTTCTCATGCAAGATAGTAAAGTCATTTCTATCGTCCAGGTGAATCCCGTGACGTTTGAGCCCTGACAAAAGCGTACAGAAGACGAGTTCGGAATCTGTCTCGCCAGTTGGGATGAACTCTCCAGAAGCGAGACCCAGTTGATCAGAATCTATCGTGCCGTTATGGGCAAAAACCCAGGTCTTGTAATCAAATCTCCTGCAAAAAGGGTGGGTGTTGAGGTAGCCGGCCGCACCTGCTGTCGCCCGGCGGATATGCGAGACAAAAATCCGTGAACGGGCGCCCAGGTCCTTCAGAAAACTTCTCGCAAGAAGGCTCCGGTCGACCGGCTTTGCTTCTTTTATCACCTGGATGCCGTATTCATCATACCAGCCCACTCCCCACCCATCAGGGTTATCCGTTGCACCGGCTTTCAGGCCAGAGAAGGCCAGATGAACGGATACCTCTTTGTTGAAACAGAGGCCAAGCAGCTCGCACATTACAATTGCCTCCCCCCGTGGGACTGCCACCACCGTCTCCCGGCCAGGGAAAAAATCCACATCCAGCGTCTCCTCTGTGCTCCTATGGTTATATCACCCTATCCCTGTG
>JBKHJD010000254.1:0-3415 GCA_046538315.1 Syntrophobacteria bacterium | reverse complement strand
AAACGTTTTTACTCTGCGATTCACAAATGCACTAACGGAGTATTCCTCAATCAGACAGAGCCGAACATATTAACAAAGTGGCAGCAAAGGAAGAGCCGCATCTCCCCTCGGCAACGTTCTGCAACGACGGGGTAAACTCAAGCTTCGTTGCGAAACTTGAGGTATAAGCTTTTAAGGGCCGGAAATTTTGAGCGCTGCCGTGCAACCATCTCAGGAGTAGAGCAGGTAAGGGGCGCACAGCTCGCGAAACTCGTCCAGCCGGGGCTGCCAGGCCCGCTCAAGCTCCGCCGGTTCGACGCCTGCTTCCAGCTGCTTGTGGAGATTGGCACTGCCGAGGATAATCTCAATGGGAAGGTGATAAAGCTCATACTCGTAAGGGGGTTGTTTCCAGGAGAACTCATCCGGATGAGTGAGCAGTACTGCCTGGAGCAGCCGGAGCGAGGTTATGTACGGGCGATAGGCCTCGGTATCGGTGAGGTGGATGTGGAAGCCGGCGCAGCGCCGGCCGGCCCACTTGTCGAAGGTGGGCCGAAAATAAGCCGGCCGCAGCAGCACACCCGGGAGTTTTTCCCCGGCCAGGAGTTCAAGGACCCGGGCAGGTTTCAGGTAGGGCGCGCCCCAGAGGTGAAAGGGCGTGGTGGTTCCCCGGCCTTCCGAGACGTTGGTGCCCTCCAGGAGAACCTGGCCGGGATAGACCTGGGTTGACGCGAAAGTGGGCAAGTTGGGAGAGGGGGGTACCCAGTAGAGCCCGCAACCACCATAGAGCATGCGGCGGTGCCAGCCCTCCATGGGGTAAATTTCCAGGGGGGCGCCGATGCCGAAGCCGTCATTGAAGAGCAGGGCCATCTCCGCCATGGTGAGGCCGTGGCGCATGGGAAGCGGAAAGTAACCCACAAAAGAGCGGCGTTCTATCTCCAGCAGGTTACCTTCCACTCGATGGCCGCCGATGGGATTTGGCCGATCGACAACGGCGACGACAATGTCGTGATCACGGGCCGCCTGCAGACACAGGGCCAGGGTGGTAGCGAACGTGTAAACGCGGGTTCCTACATCCTGCAAGTCGATCACAAGAACGTCAATGTGACCGAGCATGGCCGGGGTGGGTCTTCGAGTGTTGCCGTACAGGCTGAAAACAGGGATACCAAGCTGGGTGTCGGTGAAATCGTCGGATTCCTCCATGTTGGCCTGGAGTTCACCAAAATAGCCGTGCTGGGGCCCAAAGACGGCTGTGAGCCTGGCTCCGGCTTCCAGGAGACGGTCGCGGGTGTGACGGAGGCGGCTGTCCACTGAGGCCTGGTTGGCAAGCAGCCCCAGGCGTGCACTTTGCAGCCATGCTGGCCGTTCGGCCAGCAGCCTGTCGATTCCAAGGCGAATAGGTCTCATGGAGGCTCCAGGCACAGATTGTTGTGGTGTTTTTCTTCCCCATCATATAGTGAAGGCAATTACTACCAGGCGTGCGGTCGAATCCACCGGGTTATTGTGGCGGATGACTGGTATCCTTCGAGGCGGTGAAACTCTTTTCCTCTGGCAAAAAGCAGCAACGTCGGCGTGCTTCCCACCCTGTAGAGGCTGGGGATGTACTGATTCACATCAACGTCCAGGGTGCCCACATTGAGGCGACCCTGGTAATCCCTGGCTACCTTGATAATGGTAGGCATGAGCATCTTGCAGGGGCCGCAATTGGGAGAATGGAAGTCAACCAGAAAAGGCAGGGGAGAACAGAGAACAGTCTCGGTGAAATTCTGATCTGATACTATCAGCGGTCTTTCCCGGGTGACAAGATTGATGCACAGGGCGGCTTTGCACTTACCGCAGCGCGGCTGTTGAGTAAGCTTCTCTAACGGCACTTTGTTGTGACTCTGGCATTGCTTGCAGGGAACAATGAGCGTCCCACTGCTTACCGGCGAAGTCGCAGAAAAGAGTCTTTCCTTACACTTGCCGCAGGTCGGGTTTTGAGCAAGCGTTACCGCCGGCAGCCTGTTCTTTGCGTTGCAATGGCTGCACCTGACGTAATAATCAACGAGCTCCGCCACGGTCTAACCCTTTGCAGTCAAAGGCGCAGTGTTTGACCAGTTCTTTCTCTCTATAACCTTAAAAACGACATTCTCCCTGTCAACCTCTTCACCAAAACATGGCCTTTTTCCTTCGCTACCCGTCAGCATACCCTGCGAGGATCGATCTCCGTTTTCTTTCAGTCTCATGGTGGTTTCAGTGCCAGGCGAAAGTGCATGAAAGGCGGCTTTTAGCTGTTTTCGCTTGATCCAAACGGAGGAGAAATTCTGAAGACGAGCGCCGACTCGGGCCAGGGCTCTAAACGGAATGAGGACGTTGGACAGCGCATTGGACTATTTCGAGGAATGGAGGCAAGGGCCTGACCACGCGCCAATCGGCGCTGAATCCGAGCGGATTCGTTCCACGTTTTTTCACTCTTAGTCCAGGTCAAGGTCGGGTGGAGCTGTTTTGGACTTTTCCTCTTCTGCGGGCTCCTCTTCCGGCTTGGGCCCGATGATGTCCTTGACGTCATCCGGAAGTGCACCGTAATTGATGCGCAGATAGGGGGCGCCGATTCCGGGAGGATGCTCTTTGTCATAGGTGAGAGATTCCCCCTTGGAGGGCTCGGCTGTAATGATCCGCACTCCTTCACTGCTGCCGGCGACACACACCGAGACCTGATCGTCGGAAAACCTGGCCCAGAAAATATTCACCTGTGCAGGGCCGTCCTTGGACCAGCCGATTACCCGCCGCTTTTTCTGATCACTGCTCAGGATGAGCCAGACCTCATCGGTCTTGTGGATGTCGGAAAGGAGATGGACCTTCTCCTTTTTTTCTTTTCTGGAAGTATCTACACCCACGTCATAGAAAAAGGTATTGATTACCTTGAGGACATCAGGAGGTAAATCACGGGGTTCCAGTGAAAGGTGAGTAATCCGCCACCCTGGTGGCAGATCGATCTCCTGTGGATTGAAAGGCACGGACTCTTCCGAATTGGCAAGGACCCGCAGGCCCGCCTGACCACCAATCACGAGAAGGTCGATGTAACCGTTAGGCAGTTCAGCCCAGAAGACACTGAGGTCACAGGGTTCTGTCTCGGACCAGCCAACCACAATGCGGTGCAGGCGATCTTCCAGGGTGGGCAGGATGAGGTAGCGGGTCTTATACGCATTGGAAACAGGAAAGATGACTTCGTTTGACATCAGGAGGCACCACACATTTAAGGTTGTAGAAACCTCACAATAGCAAAAATGCCGACTATTTGGCAAGCTGAAAAACAATCTGCTGCGGTCAGTTTGCACAATTCACTAGGCACTAGGCAGTAGGCACTGGGCACTCACGACGAGGCGGGAAAGGCGAGACGGGCGGGACGGGCGAGACAGGCGGGAAAGGCGGGACGGGCGGGAAAGGCGGGACGGGCGCG
>JBKHJD010000253.1:0-3427 GCA_046538315.1 Syntrophobacteria bacterium | reverse complement strand
AGGGCAAAGCCCGGCTGCTTCGCAGCAGGGCGGCGGCTTCCCTTTCCCGCCTTTCCCGCCTTTCCCGCCCGTCTCGCCCGTCTCGCCCGTCTCGCCCGTCTCGCCTTTCCCGCCTTTCCCGCCTTTCAGCTTTCGGCTCTCGTCTTTCAGCTATGAACTTTGAGCTATGAGCTTCCTGCTTTCGTCACAGCTTGACGTCGCAGAGATGAAGTGACGGCAAATTGCGATACAACTGGTGGTAGTCCATGCCGTAGCCCACCACGAAGACGTCCGGAATGTCGAAGCCTATATAGTGTATGGGCAGAGGAACGATGCGGCGAATGGAGCGGTCAAGCAGGGTGCAGACTTTGATGCTTGCCGGGTTTCGTGCTTCCAGGTGCCGAATGAGGTAGCCAAGGGTGAGACCGGTATCTATGATATCCTCGACAATGAGGATATGCTTGCCGGTTATGGGTTCGTCTAGGTCTTTCAGGATTCGCACGGCTCCCGAAGATTCCACCGGGCCTGCATAGCTGGAAATGGCGATAAAATCAAGGGAAAGGGGAATGTCGATGTGTCGGAACAGGTCCGCCATAAATACAAAGGACGCTCGCAGAATGCCCACCAGCATCAGATCCTTGCCGCGGTAGTCGGCAGAAATCTGCCGGCCCAGTTCGCTTACTCGCCTTTGAATCTGTTCTGCACTGAGATAAACTTCACCCAACGGCGCTTTGTCCATGACTGTGTCTCGTCGTTTTAATCTATTGTTTTGCTTACACCCCAGGGAAGAGATTCCACTTGTAGTTCGCTCGCTCAGCGCATCAGGGCAACAGGATCATTTTTAGCCTGATGTCTCAAGAAGCGCTCGATGCAGCCGTTCCTGATCCCACTCAAGGGGGAATGCACGAAGGTTCAATGACTTTCGGGCGATTCCTTTTTTTCAGCGCTTTTCTCAGCCTCTGCTCCGGGGCTTTGGGTTCGAATCCCGAATTTGGCGAGCAAGGCCTTGTAATCCTTGCCATAGAATAGTTTGATGGGAATGTTCGGGTAATTTTTTTCGAAGCGGCGGACCTTGCGGTTTTTTTGGTTACCAGAGACTGTTTCATGGTGGTGAGTTCAATGAAAAGGCCGTAATCAGGAAGGTAGAAGTCAGGAGTAAAGGACTCCCGGACATAGCCATTATCATCCCAGGTAATGGGAAAGGTGGTGGGTTCGTATTCCCAGGCAATTTTATAAAAATCAAGGATGCGGGCAAATTCGCACTCACTCTCATTGGCAAAGGCGATAGTTCGCGTCTGCTGGTAAGCATGGCCATTGTCATAGTCATCCAGTTCGCCGCGCTCGGAGAGAATTTTTTCCACCTCGCCGATTGCCCGCTTTAGCTCCGGCAACAGGGCTGCGGGGATAGCGGTCCTGGATTGTATCTCTGCATCTGGGCCTGAGCCCCTCTGGGTTTGCAGCTGGAGAAAAAGTCCTTGCTTTGCCTCGACCAGGCTTACAGTCGCTTCCGTGTGGGCTCCTGTGGCAAATCGTTTCTGAAAGAGCTCGACCTCAGCGGACACAGGTACCTCCCGACGGGATATAGTGGGGTGGGATCCAGAAGATATCTACATGAAGTTTTTTTGTTTCTAGATAAAGATCAGGGAGTTGTCAAGAAAAAGTTACAAATTTCACTCTCTTGAATTGCCGGTACCCGGGTTCAATCGCCCTCGGCTATGGCCTGACATTGGAACACACTGCAAACCGCCGGTAGCGGGAGATTCAGTTTTGACGGTACACCGCTATCGGCACCTGATCCCTCTTTTGAGCCAGCCGCTGGCAGGCATAGCTGAACTCATTGTCCGGGTTAGGGCAAAGAGCTTTCCTGACCATGAGCTGAGGGAGCGCCTTTCCAGGCGCGATTCTGTCTGGTCGCGGCAAGGTGTTGCTCCCACAGGATACTAGCGATGGACTTGACGACAATCTGTGTCTGACAGGGGCGGCAGGCCTGTCTTGATCGGGCCCTGAGGCCGTGGTATAAGATATTTCAAGGTTTTTGTCTCCTGCTGGATTTGCGCCAACAGGGTTTCCGTATATCAAGGGCTTACCGGGGAACTTTTGGGGGCAGAGGAAGAGATGGCCGTAGAAGGCGAGGTCGTGCTGGTGCATGTTGAGGACAAGCCCGCCTTTTTCGCCAGAATCGAATCCATTGATCCGGATGTAAAGCCTGACTGGTACCGGGTGGGCCTGCTCATTCTACAGGTACCTCTTGTCCAGGTTGTCTGGATATTGAAACAGGAATACATCCAGGGAGCTTCATTTACTATGGGCGGCAAGAAAGTGATGATGGAGCCGGTGGTGGCTCCGCCCAGACAGCCGCCGCCGGAAGGGGAGCCGATGTCTGGCAGGAAGGATGCCGGGCGTCGAGCTGCCAGGAACAAGGGAAAGGTGATATCGCTGTTTCCCGACAAGTAGGCCGTGCAGGGACAGGCGGTGCGGTGGTGGAAGGGATGGATAGATTTTTCGGATTGCTCAGAACTAACGGTGAGTACCGGCTCAACTCGCGGTTGTACGTGCGGGAGTCCGGAGGCCGGGTGGAGGTCTTCAAGGACGGTGAGCTTTATGCGGTTTTTGCCGGAAGTGATAGAGAGTTTCGCAAGGCTGTTATCATCCAGCTCGCCCGTATTGGCGCGGCCAGTCTTCGGGAGCTGTGCGCGGGTTTTCAAATGGATCGTGAGACACTGGAGCGTTATCTTATTCGTTCACAGGAGCGCGGTTTGCGCGCCATTGTTGAAGACAAACCGGGTCCCAAGGGCCCATGGAAGGCCGATCATGCCACTCGTCTGGAAGTAATCAAGGAGTTTGTCAATGAGCCGGGAGTGACCGACACTGAGATTGCACGACGGGTCTCGGCGCGAAGACCCATCCAGGTCGACGGCAGGATGGTCGGCCGTATTTTGAGACACGCTGGCCTCAAGGCGTACCCTGATCTATACGCTCTGGGCGAGGAAGTTCCCCGCGGGCAGCTTGCCTTCCGCTTCAAGGACAGAAGGCAGTAACTCCCCCGCCTCCACATCCTCGGAGTGCCTCCCTTCGCGACAGTCTCAATAGTAGGTTTTCACAAAGTTTTCCAATCGGCGGGAATATTCAGGGTCCAGGTCGATGAACTCGATGGCCATGCCGTTGGGTTCGCTGCGTCGGACGATACCTCTGGTCTCAATGGTTATGAATTGCTGTTCCAGCGGAATCTGGAAGCGGAGATCCCGTTGCTCCCCGGTAGGCAACGGGTTGGAAGTTTCGATGAAACAGCCCAGCGGAGAAAGATCCCTGATCATCCAGTCTTTTTCTTCAAAAACTCTGATTCCGAATTCAAGCCGTGGGTAGCGTCGCCTGCTCTGGTTATTCATGCGGATATCCTCTTATCCAGTAGACTCTCCCGTTCTTGCCTCAGGGCGACCAGATGCTTTCC
>JBKHJD010000252.1:0-3430 GCA_046538315.1 Syntrophobacteria bacterium | reverse complement strand
CCTCAAAGGTCTCCTTTTTCAGCTGTTCCTTGCGTCGGAGGCCCGTCTCAGGCGGGGAGCGGAAAAAGAGGGTGGCAAACCTGCTCAGTGACCGCATGCTCTTGATTTTGAAAGCCGGGATGAGGAAGCGGATGGGAATGGAACCGTTTGCTTTTTTCCCGGTTGCTTCCAGGCCGGGTGCCAATTTCCGGAGATCTTTCCGGACTCTCAACGAACCCTGCGAGGTGTGAATCAGGGTCTGGAGATTCCAAAAGGGCAGGTAGCGCACAGGGTGCCCGCAGTCACGTCCGGCTGCCGCCAGTTGGTACTCTACCTGCCTGTAGGTGCCGTTTTCTTCCGCCCAGGCCCGGGAGCACGTGGGACAGAGATGGATTTTACTCCGGGCCGAGAATGGAAAATCCCAGCCGCATACCGGACAGCGGCAGGGGATCAGATGCAAGGTCCCCAAGCCCCCCAAGTCCGGCTTCGGTTGTTGTCCACTGAAAAAGGAGGAGACATCTTGCCGCCACAGGGTTTGCCTGACCTTGTTGGCCACGCCATCGATGACAAGGAGGCAGGTTGTGTCGCCAGCTCCCATCTCCAGAAGCCAGAAGGGAAAATAGACGATGGAGTAGACCTCTCCCACAAACCGGGTCTCCTGGACTTCCACGCGCAGGCTGCTTTCGTTCAATCCGAAGGCGAGAAAGCCATTGCTGCGCTCCAGCGCCTCTTGGGGGGATACTTCGGTTGGCAGCACCACCTCGTTGTTGCAAAGTCTGCTGGGGTGGTAGAGCCGCAGTGGCATTGCAGCCGTTCGGATCCCCAGAGACTGGAGTCCGAGAGAGATATTCTTGTAGGCAGGGAAAGAGAGGTCGAAGGCCTTGGTCTTGAGCTCCTTGACGTCATCCCAGGAACCTTTGCAGCTGCTCCGAGAAAACTTTTGCTTCTTTCCGAGGAGCCAGTGGAAGACCATGCCCTTGCTGCGCCAGTAGGGAGCATGGACCAACCGGAGCTGCCGTTTTTTCAGTCGAAGTGACTTCTTCCTTCCCAACAGCTCCATGACCCGTCGCCGGCACTCCGCCTCGCTCCAGCGGGGTGCTATCATGAAGCGGGGTATGTTGGATTTGCCGGAGAGCTGATGGAGAGAATCGCAATAGGGACAGCGAACCACCTCCAGTTCTTCGTCGAAGGTGATATCCCCGCCGCACTGGGGGCAATCTATCACAACGTTCATTGGAATCTACGAAAGCTGGTCCTCTGGGCCGGGTCAGAGAGAGCCCCACTCATAGAGCGAGACTGCAGTTGCCTGCAAGGAGTTCCTCTTGCCGCTGCCCGTCACAGCGGGCTCTGTCAGGGAAGCTTTTCACCGCACTGGTTACAAAATCTGGCCTCTGCCAGGGCCTGGTAACCACAGTTGGGGCACCTCTTGGTTTTTTTCTCCACTTTGGAACCACAATTCATACAGAACCTAGCGTCGGCTGGCAGGTCGTGCCCACAAGTGGGGCACCTGTTGATCGTCACGATCTGGTGGCCGCAGTTGGAGCAAAAACGCGCATTCGCGGGGATCTGCGCCTGACAGGCGGGGCAGTTGGTCTGTTGGCCGGCGGGAGGGTTGCCTTCCTGCATGGTCTTCTGGAGCATCCCGGGAATGAGCATGCCCAGGCCGGCTCCCAGGCCCAGGCCCATGCCGGAGGCCGCCACGCCGCCGTCTCCCGCCACGGCTGCGTCCCCCATAGCCTTGGCTGCTTTGAATTTCATGAACCTGTCCAGATCTCCCACTGCCTGCATGCCTGATTTGGCATCGATCATCTTCTGTACCTCGGCGGGCGGGGTAATCGAGTTTATGTAGAAATCGAGCAGGCTGATGCCATACCGGGCGAAGTCTTCCTGAACCCTGCTCTTTATTGCTGCACCCAGTTCGTCGTAGTAGCGCGGCAGGTTCAGCACACTGTCGAGCAGCTCCCCCAGCAGGTCGTTGACCCGGCTGACAATTACATCACGCAGGAAGTCCTCGATCTGCTCGGTGTTGAATTTTCCCTGGGTCCCCACCAGGCTATTGATGCACAGCAGGGGCTGCACGATCCGCATGGTATAGGTACCAAAGCCCCGAAGACGGACCAGGCCAAGTTCGGAGTCTTTGAAGGCGACAGGCTCTTTGGTGCCCCACTTGAGATGGGTGAAGATCTTGGTGTTGGCGAAATAGATTTCCACTCGAAAGGGACTGGTGAAACCGAAGGGAAGGCTGAGTGCCCTGGTGATCAACGGCAGATTCAGGGTCGAAAGTGTGTGCCGTCCGGGCCCGAGAACATCGTACGCCTTTCCGTCCCGGAAAAAAATGGCCGCCTGATTCTCCCGAACAATGAGCTGGGCACCCATCTTGATATCCGCGGATCCATTTTCAGGAATGCGGTGCACCATGGCGCGGCCGGTTTCGTCAAACCACTCGATGACTTCCAAGAAAACGCCCATGACGGTACTCCTTTTTTGCAGGTCGCATCGCATTAGCCGTAGCAGCTTCTTCAACTGAGAACGGACAAAAGCTTACTGACCGCGGAAAATAGATTCCCGTTCTGTGATTCTTTTCGCCAGACCGGCCACAGCCTCCCGCGTTTCCTGCAGGCTGTCTGTCTGCCACTGGTCATCGGGGAGTACTCGCAGGGTCCGTACGGCTTGTTCCAGTTGTTCGACCCCCCGGCCCAGTGAAACATCGTACTCATAGAGTTCCGCCAGCTTTGCCTCATTCACGGGCATGCTTGAAAGCAAGCCGGCATAGCCGTAGCTGGCGAAGCGGATGCTGTCGGCAAGGCGCTGGAGGGTGCGACAGAGCGTGTCCAGGGTTGCCAGGGGAGAAAGAATGGCACGGTTGGTGAATTCCGTCTTCAGCTGGTCGAGGGCTGCTGTCTGCACATCGATGCGGCCTGCTACCTGGGTGCGGATGACTTTGTCCTGGTCCCGCAGCGCCTCTCGTTCCTGGTATGAGGGCATGCCTGGAAACAGGCGGGCGAGCCCATGAAATTTTGCCGCGAGCCTTTCCTTGGTAAGCATTGTCTTCTTCTCCGTGAAATCGGTTCCGAGCATCTGTCAACGCCGTGTTTATGCAAGAATGAAGCCAGCGATATCGGGGACAAAGGGAGAAAAAAAGGCTAGCGTACGGCTTGAGTACCGGCTGAGCCGATAAGGCTGAAGGTGTCGAAGTCTACGGATCCGCAGGCAGAAAGGCGATGCGGCCTTTGGCAAGAAAAGCGGCTGGTACCTCGCAGGCTAGGGGCGAGTGGAGGCAAGCAGCCATCCGTGCAGTGACTCCACACACTCTTTGATGTCCTCATAGCAGAAACGGTAGGCCTCCAGATTGAGACCGTAGGGGTCCATCACGGCCCTATCCCGGGGGCCGAAACGGGCAAAGTGGCGCAGGAGAAACGTTTTTGGGGCGGCTTCCGGATGGCGCCAGAGC
>JBKHJD010000251.1:0-3441 GCA_046538315.1 Syntrophobacteria bacterium | reverse complement strand
GCAACATGTATAGCATGAATACCAGAATTGGTCAAGTTATTTTGGTACAGGCCCTTAGAGATCAGGTGGCTGAAACTTTTCGTTTATCTGGCTCAACTGGCGGTATCTTCCGGGTCTGGCAACGGACAACGGACAACAAGCAACCGACACTACTGGTCGTCAGTTGTCCGTCGCGATTGACAGCCAGGCCAATGGAAAGGTATCGCGGCTAAAAGCCGCTCCCACAGGATCAAGCGAGACTATTTCAGTTCTTTGGCAACGGACAACGGACAACAAGCAACGGACAGAATGCGGCAGGGTCTTGCCTCGCCCACGGAATAATGGAATATTGGAATAATGGTAAGTTTCGACGAGAACAGGCGGTGGGACAGCGTGGGATCTTCAAGGTGATTCTGTGCAGAAAAAAGGTCCTCATATCCTTCTCATCAATCCGTGGATCTACGATTTCGCCGCCCATGACCTCTGGGCGAAACCGCTGGGGCTGCTCCTGCTGGCTGGAGTCCTCCGTTTCCATGGCTATCGCCTCAGGCTGGTGGATTGTCTGGACGTTTATGATCCCCGGATGAGACAGATCCCAGGAACCAGACCAGCAACCCGACGCGCCTTTGGAACCGGTAAATTTTACCGCACCCCGGTGGACAAACCTCCTGCCCTGTCCCACGTGCATCGCACCTACTGGCGCTTCGGCATCACCCCGGAGCTCTTTGTGGAGCGGGTCCTTGCAGGAGAAAGACCGGATGTGGTCCTGGTCACCTCCGGCATGACCTACTGGTATCCAGGGGTGCACGAATGTATACGTATGGTGAAGGAGCACTTCCCCCGGGCACCGGTTGTCCTGGGTGGCGTCTATGCCAGCCTGTGCCGGGAGCACGCAATCCGCTACAGCGGCGCCGACTGCGTAGTGGCCGGCCCCGGGGAAAGATGCATCCCGGAACTTGTGGAAAAGCTCACCGGTCGCACCCGGCGCAAACCGGTACGGGAGGAGCAGCCGGAAACTCTTCCCTGGCCGGCCTTTGAATTGCTGGACAATTTCGATTATGTCTGTGTGCTTACATCCCGCGGCTGCCCGTTTCGCTGCCCGTACTGTGCTTCAGCCCTGCTGTACCCGGATTTCGTCCAGAGAGACCCTCTTAGGGTTGCAGATGAACTGCACTACTGGCATGAAACACACGGCATAGTGGACGTGGCCTTCTATGACGACGCCCTCCTTCTCCATGCCCGCAACCACATACTGCCCTTGCTGGCTGAGGTGCAGCGCAGGCGGCTGCCGCTTCGCTTTCACACCCCCAACGCCGTCCACCTCAGCGCCCTGGACGCCGATGTGTGTCAGGTCCTCTCCAGTTCGGGTTTCAAGACACTTCGGCTCGGGCTGGAAACCGCTGACCCGGGTCTTCAGCACACTCTCGGAGCCAAGGTCAAGCCAGGAGTTCTTTCGGCCGCAATGGCCAACCTTGCGAATGCCGGGTTTGCTCCTGAGCACATTGGAGTCTACCTCCTCTGCGGCCTGCCCGGACAGGATCCCGTTGAAGTGGCTACCTCCATACGTGTCGTACGGGACCACGGCGCCCGGCCTCACCTGGCAGAGTATTCGCCTATTCCTGGAACCCGGATCTGGCAGGAAGCTCTTCGGTGCTCGGCGTATGACCTTGCCGGTGAACCCCTCTATCACAACAACTCGCTGCTTCCCTGCCGGAGCGAGCGCTTCGGCCAGGAGGAATTGCAGTGGCTGAAACAGCTTTGCAGGAAAGGGATTGACAACGCTGACACTGGGACACACTTGGGAGGCCGTCGTGGCTCTTCTGAGTGACTGGGAGTAAAGTCAGTCGTCCGTCGTCAGTAGTCCGTTGTACCGATGTTTTCATAGCCTCAGCTCACAGATCAGCTGGCTCGAGCTTTTGGGGTTATGTAGCTCACCTACTGGTTGTCAGTTGTCCGTTGTATCAAAATTTTCATTGATGCAGCTCGGATAGCAGCCGGCCCGAGCTTTCTATGGGAGCCGCTTTCCAGCCACGATTAACAGCCAGCCCAATGAAAAGGTATCGCGGCTAAAAGCCGCTCCCACAGGGTCAAGCGCTTCTTGGACTTGTCAATCTTGCAATCTCTGGGTAACGAAATCGGGGTCACAAATTAAAAGTGCATTCAGCTAGGTATCAATTCCCCCCCTCATCCCTTCCGACTCGGGTGCGCGTTGCAGGCCGCCAGGGGAAACGAAGCGTATTTTCGGATGGACGTTATTTCAGTTTTTGACAACGGACAATCGACAACAAGCATTGGACAGCACTGATTCAATCCCATGGTGTCAAGTGCGGGTAGAAGGCAGGGCCAGTAGAGGGGAAGGGTATTTTGGGATGCACACTATCTAATCACCTCGCCGTGTTTCAGACCGGGACAATTCCCGGGATGAAGTCGCTGAGTACCCCTTTTCGGTGCGTGTTTTCCTGGATTGCCTGCGAACATAGACTGGATTCAGGACGAAGGTGCTGGCGAAGGTTCCGAGCAACAGCACACTGAAAGCCAGGTCGCTCATATGCAGGTGGAGCGTAGTGCCTGTCCAGGAGAAGGCAAGCACCATCAACGCCAGCATGATCAGGGCCTGTACGGTCTTCAGCCGTTGCTCTTTGATCTGGGCCGTCCCCCAGATCACCAGCGCAAAGAGGATCAGGACTCCCGTGCCGGCGGGGCCGATATAGCCGAAGAATTTTTTGAAATGAACCCAGCTTACCTCACTGGTCAGCCGATAGCCTATCAGAAAGATGAGAGCGTATCCCGTGTGCTGGAAAAGGGGAAACTTCTTGATCATCTTCACAAACACCCCTGCAACCAGCCGCATGCAAAGGATTCCCAGCATACCTCCCATGAGGATCACCCATACCCGTTTGGAGATTCCCAGGGCGGCCAGAATGCTATCGATGCTGAAGGCGATGTCCATCATCTCCACCTTGAGGACGGTCGCCCAGAAACCTTTACCATATGCCTGAGCCCCGCTTTCGCTCGCGTTTTTGACAAAAAAGTGCTCATAGGCCAGCCAGACAAGGTAGCCGCCTCCCGTGAGTTGCAGGAACCAGAACTGGATCAGGTAGGTACCGAGAACGATGGCGACGGCACGGAAGAAGTAGGCCCCGAAAAGCCCTGCGGTCAGAGCCCATTGCTGGATGGACATTTCCACAGGCCCCAACCTGTACGAGCGGTCCCTGGGCAGGTGGCTCACCAGGACGGCCAGTACCAGGGCATTGTCAACCGAGAGCAGTCCCTCGCTCAGCACGAGGTTCAGAATGACCAGAACCCCGGTGCCGCTGAAGATAAACGAAAACTCTTCCCAGGAAAAAAAACGCAAGAAATTCTGATAGAAACCGTCAAGCAGTTCCATTACGATAGCCGAAAATGGTGTCCTCAAGTTTCGCACCCCTTGATTGGGGGTAACCAGTATAGAAATTAGGGTTT
>JBKHJD010000250.1:0-3445 GCA_046538315.1 Syntrophobacteria bacterium | reverse complement strand
CTTCTGAACAGTTTGACTCATCGGCACTTCCCGTTCAAAAAATCAGATAGTTCACCAGATACGGCCCACGGAAGTCGGGCGTCTTTTGGGGAGTTTCGGCATGGTCCCACTCTCAGGTGGCGGCTAACGCTTCCTGCCTGCCCTTCTCCACATCTACGGTGGCAAGCAGAAACAAACCTGTGAGAAAGAACAGGGCCAGCAAGAGGATGGAAACACGAATTTTTCCGGTGAGATCCGCCAGGAGGCCGAAAAGAAAGGGCCCGGGAATGGCAGCAAACTTGTTGCTGACAGCGTAGAATCCGTAGAATTCGGCGCTGTGAGCCAGGGGCACAAACCGGGCATACAGTGAGCGGCTGATTGCCTGGCTGCCTCCGAGAATGAGTCCGATCAGGGCGGCGATGACCATAAACTCAGCGGCAGATTCCATGAAAAAGGCATAGCAGACGCTTCCGGTCCAGGCGATGAGAGAGAGCATCAGGGCTTTTTTCGCACCGAGTCGCTCTGCAAGCCGGCCAAAGGCGAGGGCGCCTGGAATAGCCACAATTTGAACCATCAAAAGGGCGCCCAGGAGAGTCCCTGCACCGAGTTCAAGTTCAGTGCGTCCAAAGATTGTTGCCATGACGATCACGGTCTGAATCCCGTCATTGTAAATGAAATACGCAATGAGAAAGCGGAGGAGCTGCTGAAACTGGGTGGCTTTACTGATGGTACGCATCACCCGGCTGAAACCGTAGGCCAGCACGCTACGATGGAGCATCCCCCCTGTCAGGGCAGGCCTTTCATGAAGCAATGTGAGGATGGGCACAGTAAACAGGGCCCACCAGATCCCCACGCTCACAAAGCAGAGCCGGGTGGCCGTCAGGCGATCTGGAATGCCGAAGAGATCCGGTTTCTGGATCATGAGTATATTCAGAGCCAGGAGCAGCCCGCCGCCCAGATAGCCGAAGGCAAAGCCTCTGCCGGAAATACGATCTAGCCTGTGGAGGCCGACCATTTGCGGCAGAAAAGCGTTGTAGAAGACGTTAGCCCCGGCAAAACCGATGTTCGCCAGCATGAAGAGTATCAGACAACGCCAGACCTCACCGTGATGAACAGAAAAGAGCAGTGCCGTGCACAGTGCTCCCAAGAAGGCATAGAACCCGAGAAAACGCTTTTTCGCTGCAGTGCGGTCGGCAATGGTACCCAGAACCGGGCTGCTCACGGCCACCAGCACAAGCGACAAGGAAACTGCATAGGCCCAGAGTGATGCGGCCTGGGTGTTCCAGCCAGGACCCCCGGGAATGCCGAGGCGTACACCCCGCTCGGGAACGATGTAGGCGAAGTAGAGGGGAAGCACGGCGGCGAGTACCGAGGTGGCAAAGGCAGAATTGCCCCAATCGTAGAGGCACCAGGCAAGAATTTCCCCCTTGCTGGCGCTCGCTACGTAACGGTTCCTGTCTGTGCGGTGAATAACCATGCCCAAGGAATTCGGTCACCAACTGCTGGCAGAGAATCTCTTCTCCAGGATCCGCTCCAGTGCTTCTTCCGCTCAGGCTGATATGATTGCAGGCCAGCTGTGGGCCTGCTGCTCCGGCAGTCTTGCCCCTGACACTCCGTATTACGATCTCCCGGATCCTACCTATCTCTGGCTGCCGCGTTCGGCTGTTTCACTTGCCCGGCAATTGCACCGGGCCAGCGGGTCCGCCATATACTCTGTAGCCATGCTCTTGCTCGCCCGGCTGCGCGGTCGCGGTCCAGAGGCGGCGGCAAACCTGGCCTTCGTTCTGGGCTTTCTCTCTCACCTGGCCGTTGATATGACGTTTCATCCTCTCATCGCCCAGTTTGTGGCTGAGCGCCCTCCAGACAGCGGGGGAGAACGGGCAGAGCACTATCGTCTGGAATCCGTGCTGGATTGTCTTCTCTATGAACAATGTGGCAAATCCTTGCCTGAGACCAGCCTGTGGCGTGCCACCCGGGCAGGTTCAGGGCAGAGTGCCCGGTTGATTCGGTTCTATGCCGGGGGGCTCACGGCGTTTTGTGACTGGTCCGAGAGCGAACTCTATTATGCACTCAGACGGGCATTTTGCAAACAGCTCTGGCTTAATTGTCTTTTTCAAAAAAGGGGTTTTTTCACATGCAGCGGATACTTGAATCGCTTCTTCCATGGGCGTCTGGAAGTGTACCACGCCCTCGCCCATCCGCCGCTGCTGGGCCAGAAGGAAGAAGCCGGCCTCGGGCCTCTCTGGCGGTGGGCTGTACAGTGCTGGCGCGCTGTGCCTCTCAATCAGGTGGCGGCCGAATCCTTGAGACGAGCCGAGTTTCTCGCGCGCACGGCCCTCCGGTACCAGAGAAAAGAGATATCCAGAAAGGCGGCTATGGAGTCCTTCACGCAGGTCACGGCCTCCTCAGGACTCTAGCGAGGTTCCATGCCGTATTCTGGAGCAACGCTAATGCCCTGATCCGTGGTGCGGGCGTCCAGATATCTTTATCTTACCATTTGACAAAAACCCTCGAGTATAATAGCCTTGAACTGAAACCGCTTGGATCCGCGGGTGCTGGACCGAGACGGGAAGGTTCCTCGAGCAAACGAGTACACTGGAGCGAACCCTCTCGAGCTGGTCGAGGGGGTTTTTGTCGTCTTGCCCGGCCGTTGTTTTTCCCGCCTGTCTACTGTCCTGTTTCACTCTGTACCCGCGGAGAGCATCCACTGTTTTTTCGCGAGGTATCTTCGAGATGCGACAATTGAGATCACCAATCAAGCCAGGGACCCGAAAGACTACCGTCAACGAGAAGCTGGAGGCTATCCTGGCGGAGAACCGGTGCCTGTTGCAAGGTCTCAGCGACGAAGCTATGGACGATCTTATCCAAAGGATACTGAAGGCCAGGGCCATCTTTTTCTCCGCTCAAGGCAGATCCGGCTATATTCTCCGCTGTTTTTGCATGCGTTTGATGCATCTCGGCTACCAGGTCTACTTTTGCGGTGAGACCGTCACCCCTGCCATCTGCCAGGGTGATCTGCTCGTTGTTTTGAGCGGTTCCGGAGAGACTCCTTCCACGCTGGAAGCGGTGAAAATTGCCAAACGGCGCAACGCGGTGACTTGCGGCATCGTGGGAAATCCGGATTCGAGAATCGCCGCCCGGGTGGATGTGCAGATCTGCCTTCCGGGAACTACCAAGTTGCGCCGCAGTTGTGAACCCCCTTCCTTCCAGATGGCCGGCTCCCTGTTCGAGCAATCTGCCTTTCTCTTCCTGGAGGGGGTGGTTCTTGCCATATACCAGAGACAGCTTGAAGAGCCGGGTATTTTACCAGCACGACATGCCGTTATCGAATAGGGGAGGGGGGCATGAAACCAGTCCTCCAGTTGGCCCTGGATTTTGTGGATCTGACGAGGGCCTTGAAAAACGCCCAGGCCGGGATCGCCGGCGGGGTTGACTGGCTCGAGGCAGGCACTCCTCTGATCAAAAG
>JBKHJD010000017.1:0-15664 GCA_046538315.1 Syntrophobacteria bacterium | reverse complement strand
GCTCTGGAGAGGTGAGGACAGATCCTTGACAGCAAAAGGGTCAGGGGATAGTCTTGGAAGACCTTGTCTCCTTCGGTGGTTCCGAGATGTTCAGACGCGAATATATCTTTCAGGAGATTTCAGAGCAGGAGAAGATTGCGGCATTGCACCGGAGGCTCCCTGGACCCAAATGGCCGCGGGCAGGGGGCAAAATGCTCATAACGGGTGCCGGTGATTCGTACTGCGGTGCCCTCTTCGGCCACTGGCTCCTTCAGAATCGCTTCCAGGCGACGTGCCTGCCGGCGCTTGAGGCAAGCAGCGCCGCCCAGCATTTCGGCCCGGAGGATATTCTTGTCTGTATCAGTGTCTCCGGTTATACCTCCCGGGTAATCGAGGCAGCCAAGCGCGTTCTGGCAGTAGGAGCGCAGGTGGTGGCCGTGACCGATAATCTTCAGAGTCCGCTGGCGGAACTCACCCCGGTGGTCTGGCCAATCTATGCTTCACCACCGGAGAGCCTCACCCACACGAGTTACCAGGATGAAGAGGCAAAGCAGTACGTCGGCTACCACCACGATGTCGCCCAAACCAAGACCTTCTGGGCTGTGCTTCTCACATTGATCCGGGCAGCACAGGTCAAAGTAGACTGGCAACTCCTCCTTACCACTACCCGGCAGTTGCTCGGAGCGCCTTTTTACGAGCCGCTCATGGCCACGGGTAGCTTCTGGGCCCAGAGCGGTCAGACGTTTTTCCTGGGAAGCGGCTGGGCCAAAATCGCGGCACGCTTTGCTGCTTACAAAATGTATGAATTCAACCGTCTGGCCCATTTCACCGATATTGAGGAATACTGCCACACGCGTTATTTTATCACCCGCACCGGAGATACCATTGTTTTTCTCATTACTGATAGGGATGCCGCCGCTCGAGCAGTGGAAATCGTTCCCCTTTTACAGGAGTTCTTCGCTGCACGAATTATCTGGCTTCAACCTGAATTTCTTGGACAGGCGTCTCTGCCTCACGACTGTCGCGCCAGCCCGCAGGTAATTACACTGCCGGCAGCCGGGCAGCCCGTGCTGCAATTTTTGAATCTTATCCTTGCCATGGAGTGGATTACCTACTGCATCGGCCGAGTCGGTGCCCCGGACATCAACACCTTCCATGCAGGCTACGACACGGAGCGTCTGGTGGCGGGTACCCTGCGGACGATTCGGCGTTCTGCTCTCCGGCTTTAGTACCGACCTGCCGATGAGCTCCCGTCCTGTGGAGCCCATGTCGAAAACAGGCCGGGAGCTGCCGCAGCAACGGTCCGCCTGGATAAGTAATCGGTCATACGAGGCATAGGGGAGCGAAGCTATACCCCGTTGTTGAATAAAGAGCTACCGAAATTGGCCGTGAGTTCGCGCCGGAGGCTTGATGTAAACGTTTTTACTCTGCGATTCAGAAATGCACTAACGGAGTATTCCTCAATCAACCAGAACCGAACATATTAATAAACTGGCAGGAAAGTAAGAGCCTCGTCTCCCCTCGGCAACGTTCTGCAACAACGGGGTATACATATGAGCAGGGCGGGGATCCTTTCGAGACGCACCTTTTTTGCTTCGGCTGCAGCCTGCCTCTTTCCCTTGATCCTTTTCCAATGGAAGCAGGTTGAATCAGAAGACTTTATCTAGCGCGGTGCTGTGGTCTTCCCTCCTGCATCGTAAGAGCAGACGGTAAAATCAATGACCCGGCCGCACTTTGAACATGTGTGGCTTTTGTCGAATTCGTCTGAGAAGATCTCTTTTTCTGCTCCGCAGTGGTTGCAGTTGCACATGAATGATTTGAGGTTCCTGAACGTTTCCCATCCGGGACAATGCTGGGGAGTAGTTGTCATGGCAAATCTCCTCTGGATGCTCACTGGTGTTGTGTTCCTGCTGTTGTTCATTCTCTGCACTATGTCTTTTCTTTATCGAGTCTAACCATCCACCTGGAAAAAGTCCAGGCAAAATGCGGAAGGCCGCGAAAAGTAAAAAGAGGGTGATGTCTTCATTCCTGTATGTTTACAGCTGCTGGACGTATGGCGTAGATTTTGCACTATTCCGTCACATTTGAATGGAACATTGGGCCATCTTTGTGATATATTTATTTAGTAAAGATACGGTTATCCAAAGTCCAATGCATCGCCCGGCGGAATATCCCCTGGCGAGGAGGGTAGTGAGATGTCTGCTTGGAGAAAACAATCTGTGGTATTTCTTCTGGTAGCGACTTTGTTGTTAACTGTAGCACCGTCCTCGGCCCTGGCTGAAGGGCAGAAATCTGTTACCGATTCCTCCGGGGAGGCCATGATTTTCGATTTCCTCTTCCTCAGACCCCTGGGAGTTGCGGCAACAGCTGTAGGTAGCTCCTTTTTTGTGGCCACTCTTCCCTTCAGCGCTCTTGGAAAAAATACGGGTGAGGCAGCCAGGAAAATGATGGTAGAGCCCGCCAAATTCACCTTTACCCGTCCTCTGGGGCAACTGGATTGAGGCTCCGGTAATCATCCCCTGCCGCTGAAAAAGCCAGCAGTAGGGCAACCGGTAACGAGGATAGCAAAGAGGACGCTTCCATTCATATCTTCCAGTGAGGCGGCGTGGTGAGAAGGTACGGACAGGTCCCATGCGCGTATTTTTTCTCCGGCCTCGGTTTCCTCTGTGGTCAAAAGACCCCTTGTGACAACGCGCAAAGTGTGCCATCCTGGGAAGCCGTGTGTCCGGGCCCGCCGCAGCACCTGTTGTGCGGCTGAATAGTGAGCCGTACCGCGTGACTTCTCTTCTTGCGCCCGAGGCTCCATTCCCGTTGAGCAAGAGTAATAGTCCATGAATATCCTGCAGGCCCTCGGTCTCGGTGTGCTGCAAGGAATCACCGAATTTTTGCCCGTGAGTAGCTCCGGCCATCTGGTGCTGGCACAACGTCTTTTTGGAATCCAGGAATCCCAGCTCTTCTTCGACGTTGCCGTGCATGCCGGCACCCTTATGGCCCTTTTTCTGGTATTTCGCCTTGACCTGCTTCGCATGTTCGAGGGCCTGCGCGCGTTTTTCTCCGGTCCACGACCATCGCCTGAAACCCGTATTGCCGTAAAAATGGCCTGGATGATTGTGGTGGGCTCCATTCCCGCTGCTGCCATCGGTCTGTCGTCCAGGGATGTCTTTGAGTTCCTCTTCCGCTCACCTGTTATTGTTGGCCTGGGACTCTGGACAACCGCGCTCATTCTCACCTGGAGCCGCTGGTCCCGGCAACATCGGAAACACCTGGAGACTCCCGGTTTCGTGCAGGCTCTGCTGATCGGTGTTGTTCAGGGAGGAGCCCTCATTCCCGGAGTATCGCGTTCCGGAACCACCATTGCTGTCGGCCTCATCCTGGGGCTCAGGCCAGATCTTGCCTTCCGCTTTTCCTTCTTGCTCTCAATTCCGGCTATTCTTGGAGCCCTCGGCCTCGAGCTGTTACAAGGCTGCCGATGTTATCTGGGCTGGCACGTGGTGGCCGCCGGGTTCTTCTCCGCTTTCCTGGTGGGATGGGCAGCACTACGCCTGTTGCTGGCAACAGTGAGACGTGGCAAACTCTTTGCCTTTGCACCTTACTGCTTTATAGTGGGTGGCCTTGCTTTCCTTTTTGCGCGCTAGCCACAGGGCAACCGGTGAACTGAACCAGCAAGCCCTGTGCAATAGGGTTCCCTTCGAGGAATCCAACAGGACAACCGCATTCCCCGTACCGCCGCAGGGGGGGCTGTCTCACTTTGCTCCAGGGAGCTTCAATCAGTTACCCTGTATCCGGGAACAATTGTCTGCGAATATAGCCGGAGACACTCAGGCCCTCTTGCTGGGCAAGCGTTTGCAGGTGGTTGTAGTCTGTCTCACTGACTCGGAAGGTGACCCTCTTTGTGGCCTCCCGGAGCGTCCCTTTTCTCAAGCGGAAAAGCTCACGGCGGGTCCGGTTGAGCTGGCGGAGGATTCGACTCCTTCTTTTTTTCTCCTCCAGAGAGGGCGTCTCCCCTCTTGAAAGCCTGTGGGAGAGAGACCGGTCGTGCTCCAGGAGTAAATTCTTGAAACGTTCGATGTCCAGTTCAAGCACCGCCTCAGCTTCGGCTGTGGTTTTGCCGAGTTCATGTTTCACCATGGGTAGCCTCGAGCTCTCCAACCGTCAGATCAGATCTACGAGATTCATCCGCACCGCGTAGTGCACGAGCTCTGCTGTGGTCTTGCATCCCAGCTTCATCAGGACATTGCTCCGGTGCGTGTCCAGGGTTCGGACACTTATGTTCAATATCTTGCTGATCTCCTTCCTGCCTCTGCCCGCTGCAATAAGCTTGAGTACGTCCTTTTCCCGGGATGACAGCTTGTTCAAGGGATCTGCCCTATGGAGCTGCAGATATCTATCTATGCGCTGGCTCGAGATAGACGGACTGACAACTCGTTCACCCTTGTGGATGGCGACCAGGGCCCCAAAGAGGCACCGGGCATCGGTATCTTTCACCAGGTAGCCCGAGCCGCCGGCTTCAAAGAACCGAACAACAAACCGGTCATCGCTGTGCACGGTCAACGCCACCACCTTTGTGTCGGGCAACAGCTTTGTGATCTGGCGGGTGGCCTCGATGCCGTTCATATCAGGCATGGACAGGTCCATCAAGATGAGATCCGGCCGGCACTCCCTGACCTGATCAATGGCCGAGCGGCACGTGTGCGTGCTTCCGATCACCCTGAATTCGGGTCTGGTTTCCAGGAGTAACTTGAGAGATTGTGTAAAAATGGTGTGGTCGTCCACGAGAAAAACATCCAGTCTCCGCATATCTTGAGGAGTGATAAGCTTCATCGCAAACAGATAAAGTTACTTTCCCCTCTTTTGTTCCCGGGCAGTTCACTCCAAGCGAAACAACCACTATTACTAGCAGGTTTCCACTTGCATGGTCAACAAGAATTGCATTGACAGCACGGCATCTTCTTGTTATAGGAAAAACTACACAAGCGGTGGGGCTGTAGCTCAGTTTGGGAGAGCGCTTGAATGGCATTCAAGAGGTCGGCGGTTCGATCCCGCTCAGCTCCACCAGATAATTTCGAAGAGTCAGCATGGTGACATTCCGGTCGAACCACCGGATGGCGCCAGATTGTTCCTGTGCCTGCCGGGAGTATTTTGGGCGGTCATACTGGCCGCCCTATTTTTTCCACGTTTACATTCCGGATCTCCTGAGGTATTGAATCAGCGGCGAAAGTCTCATTTCTCGCCGTTGCCTGTGGTTGCGCTGGCTCTATAGTACAGCCAAAGTGCGCCGGTACAAAGCACATGATCAAACAAAGAGGCCCTGATGGCTCGCTCCCCTCTTGTCCGACTGCGATCGGACGATGGGTACTGTGGTCTACGAGCCTTCACACATTTCGAGAGTTGGTGTTTTTGTCTTCGTGCAGGTATCGTTTCAGAATTCCACTCTATGGAAACTGGTCTTGACAGGGCTCAGGAAAGTATGCCATAAGGCGCTAATGTTTATTCAAGATATGCACAGAACCTGTCAACATAATGAGAGCCGTACTGGTAAGAGCGTTTTTCTATTCTTCAGAGAACACGGTCAAGCGGTGATAACCTCAGGGTCCGGGATGTGCGGTAGTCAACTCTGGAGTCCCTATCCATCTGGCGGCCTGTTTGCAGCGTACTGACCGCACATTCGGAAACATCACCTCCATCTTCAGCCGCGAAGCAACTCCCAATTTACCACCGTAGCTTACTGGGGTTGGCACGGATCCTGTACCAGGCTTGATGTCTGTTCAGAGGAGGAGGCCATGAACGTGTGGAAAGTTGCTTTTTTGGTATGTTTTCTCGCAGTGGCGACACCGGCGACGGCTCAACAGCAGGCGGGCAAGGCCGAGGACAAGGGTGGATTCCTCGAAGGAGTGATGGAGGTCCTCGGCGGCGCGGCAAAGGAATCACTGCAGGAGACGATCGACGAGTTCATCGGCAACTACAAGGGCAAGCTCGGAGAAGTGGAGCTGATAGAGCGCCGTGGCAACTCCGTGGTTCTCGAGGTCACCTACGACAAGGTCAAACGGAGCGACGGAGTGTACGTGCAGGGAGAAGTCTTGCGCAGGGGCGCCCCCATTGAGGGCTTTACCAATACCCTCACGCCGGTGAGCGGACGCCGTGGCCGGGTACGGTTGACCATCAGCAGGCCGCCGGCAGATGACTGGGAGGTGGCGCCGGCCGAAATTGAATCGGATCAGATCGAGCTCTTCCTGGTTCGAGAGGACCGCCCAGATCGGCACTTCGGAAATATCGCCTACAATCTACCCAAAGTCTGGACCGCAAGCGATGAGCTGGAAGAGCGTCCCCCTCTAGCAGGAGAAGAGGAAGGGATCGAACTGGCCGAAGATCAGACGCTCGAACAGGAGGAAGGCGTTGACCTGGCCGAAGACCAGGCGCTCGAACGGGAGGAAGGAGAGTCGAGCGAAGCGGCAACCGTAGCGAGGAAGCCGCCCTACATCAGCCCGGGCACCGTGTTGCAACCTGCGAAGAAGCTGGATTCAACGACTACCAAAACAGCACACCTCGCTGCCTCGGCTCCGGGGATCGTTTCATCTTACGATTTTTATGAAAAGGCAGAATCAGCAACCTGGCGGAGCAGGGCCGGTGCGTTGCCATTTCCTGGAGAAAACAACGACCGGCGCGGTTTTGTGCGCAGGATCAACCGCGGTCGGATCAACCCGGATAATGCGGCCGTCAACCTGCTTCAAACCCATCCCGAATGGAAACAGGGCGGTTGGATTGCGGGTATGTACCCGGCCACGGTCCTTGGGGAAAACCTTCGCTTCCGGGCGGTGGCAGGGTTTCTAAAAGGGTCCCGCAGCCCTGACGGTGTTACCTTCATGGTGCAGGTCTATGAGAACGGCCGGTACCATCGAATCCTCAGGCACAAAGTCTCCCCTGCGAGATACGTGAACCTGGAAGGCGACCTCTCTGCCTGGGCAGGGAAAGAGGTTCGCCTCATCCTGCGGGTCGACGCCGGAAACAGCAGTGCCCAGGATTGGGCTGTCTGGGTGAAACCCCGGCTGTCCCGCTGAAGCTCCAGTGTAAGCGAGACAGGAGGAGAATGCTCATGCGGTATCTTGTCTCCACGTTTGTTCTCCTGCTGCTGAGTGCGGGATCTGTTCTGGCCTCGGAATCGGTGGAACCTCTCTTCAGCGTCCAAAATGAAGGCTTGCGGCGTGCTCCTTCGCCTTCTCTCCAGCAGAAGACCCGCAAGCCACCGACCACAATCAAGATAAAAAGAGAGTTGCTGCTGCGCAAGGTTCCCAAGCTGCGGCCCATCAAAACTCCCGACCCTGCTGAGCCACAAGGTCCCGATCCGCATGTCGCCCTGGATCTTGTCGATGTCATAAGCGACTCCGACCTCCTGAGAGACCTGAGCCAGGCGTGCGGCTGGGACTCCCACCTTATCTTCCAAGACAAGGCGGCAGGGCACGTTTTCTATTACCTGCCGCGGGAATTTCTGCTGCTGCGCGATCAGAACGGCTACAGGCTGAGCGTGCAGTACAACACCCGGGCTGAACCCGGTGAACCCTCCGTATTGCTCACCGCCGAGCTGGCTTCCCCCCATCACCATGGGGACGTTGGCCTGCTCAAGGCCATTTTGCGAGAGGCCCTGGAGTTGAAACCTGCAGACAACCTTCAGCTCAGGTCCTTGGGCGGTCTTGGAGCAACAATGGACATGGAGGCTCTGAGTACGGGGCTCTCGCTTTCTGAAGACCGGGTTCATATCACGCCTCCGGCGCACCTCAAGGAGCCCTTTCGTCTCACCCTGGTACTGACCCAGGACGAGGTGGAGGAGGTTCTCGCCCAGATCGCCCGTGAGGGGGTGGCCGGGAGCCTGCGGGTCAAGGTGGGGGAGGAATTCGTGCCGATACCCATCCGCATCCAGTACACCCGTTTTGCGGGGGAGTATGTGCAGGCGTTTTCCCAGTGGGTACAGGGGCGATCATTGGATAAACTTGTAAATACAACCGATTTCCCCCTGAAGGTGGAATCCATCAATGCCTACCGGATGAAAGGCGACAGGCTTGTCCGTATATCCAAAGAACTCAAGAAAACCAGCCCTATCCCACCGGGAGGCCGCCGGCCTTTCAAGCTGCCTGCTGCGAGCCGGGTATTGGGTGAAGACCTCCTGTTCGCCTGGCTGGGCACCACCCTGGAGACGGATTGCTCTGTTTGCGTGGAGGCCGTGGATAGAAAGGTCCGCAAGGGTGTGGCCCTGGCGCCGGGAAGTCGCCTGACGCTGGAGGGCATCCCCCCGGTCTTTTCAGAGTTCGGTCTGTACAAGATTATTGTTCGCATCCGCTCTCCCTACTTCGTCTCCGGCGGCACCGAGGTCCTGGAGCATGAAGTGACGCTCACCCAAGAAAATAATGTGAACACCGATCTCAGCATTTTCGTTCCCAGTGATCGCGGGCCGGATCCACTGCTGTATCGCTACCGGCTCCAGGCAGTGACTCAGGCGGGTGAGACCATTGAACAAGACAACTGGCACGACGCCCGGGGTCTCAGTCAGTTTTTCGGAGCCACCCACCTTGAAGATCTCCTGGGCGAGCAGGCACCAGCCGAGTGAAACGGCTCCTGGCACTTCTGTTGATTCTTCCGGCAGCCCAGGCCTGGGCGAGTCCAGACCTGGGATCTTACCGCGACATCCAGGGGGTGCGTCTCTACCGGGACCACCAGAACAGGCAGCTCTGGTACCTCGCCCCTGCCCCGCCGGCCCTGGGGACGCGTGAGGACGGAGAACCCGACTACGGCCTGGACCTCTTTCGCTACCTGGGGAGAAAAGGCACCGGAGACCAGGGTTCCTTCTGGCTCCGTGGGATGTTGAGCCTGGGGATCGTCCGCGAGCGGAGCCCGGACATCACCGCCCCGATACGCAGAGCCCTTCAAAGTGCGGGCTTCCATCACCTCCGGTTGCGAAGTATGCCGGTGGCTACCGCCCGGGTGCGGTTGCTCTTTGCCGATCAAATGCAGAGCTGGACTCAGGGGAGCCGCTGGGGCAGCCGGCAGCTGCGGCTTTCGCTGGACAGAGACATGGCGGAACTTCTCTGGGACGCGGTGGAGGCCGGTCAGACCCTCGTAAGCCTTGCGGTTGAGGAGCACCTTGCCGGACTGCGGCACCGGGACGGTGAGTGGGAGGAGGCTGAGACCATTGCCTCCTGGACAATACCCATCCAGCTGGACATGGAGGCCTACCCGGGACGGTTCCGCCGCACAGAACTGGGCGGCCGCATGAGCAAAGGCTACACCGGTATCGACGTATTCTGTTTCGATTTCGTGGAGAACCTGGATACAAATCTCTACGCCAAGATCGTGGAGGTGGCAATACCCACTGCAGGACGGGACCTGGTAGAGCGAGTAACCTTCAGGGAGAGCAGTGACTATCGCGCTCGCATCGAATTCAAACTGGCCAAAAACCTCGACGAGCCCTACCGGGTGCGGGTAATCAAGATCTTCAAAGACGGGCGCCGCTCCACAACACCCTGGAGCGACAAGGGCGGCGAGAGCCTCCTGGATGTCACCGCCTATCGTGATCCTGAAACAAGCAGTGTAACCGTGGACTCGGAGGCCCCCTCACTTGAATAGCTTGGGAGGAAGCCATGCAGAGAGAAAAATCCCCCACCGGCTCCGTGCTTCTGGGGCTACTGCTCACCATTCTGCTTCCCTTTGCCTCAGCATTCGGACAGGAGATCAACCTGGACAAGCTAAAAAAATGCGGAGATCTGCTGTGCTACCAGTCTCTGGATGATCCTCTCCTCCTCTACTACTACCTGCCGGACCTTCCGCGCCTGGCGGTCAAAGAGGGTAGACCGCAGTTCTCCTTTCTCAAGTACGCCCGGACCCGGGAGACCGGCGAGGCGGGGATCGGTCGTGCCGAGGGCGGGGGTATCGTCCACTTCCTGGTGACCTACGGTGCCGACCGGGCCCGGGTGAGGGCGGCGGAGCGGGCTCTTCAGGAGGAGCAGCCGGAGGCACGGATCGCCGGCCCGGTAGTCTACCGCAAGGGCAGTTTCGCCCTGATTACCTCCTTCCAGGAAGGCAACGAGACCCTGAGCAAGACCGTGGCCGTGGGCAAGGCGCCCCTGATGGAAGGGCAGAAGGCGGCCGTTTCCATGAACCTGACGCGCGAGGGAGCGGAGCTCCTATGGGAGAGCTTCAAGAGCGCCACGCCGGACATCTCCCTGGTTTTCGACATGGAGTTCGCCGGCGTGCGGGAGCCCTATGAAGCTACCCTCAAGGCGGACTGGAAGCGGGTCAGCGACCATCAACGTCTGAAAGCCGGGTTCCAGTACGCCTGGTTCGGCGCCGACATAGACATGTTGTTTCAGGAACTACGGCAAACCGGGGCAATCACCATCACCACCAAGGGGGAAGATGCCAGTCTGGACAAGATACTTCAGAGCGCCCATGCCAAGCTCCTCCAGGTGATGTTTGATCCTGCCCCTGATGAGCTCACCCGCATGGCTGCAGAAAAGGAAAGCTACAGCAACCTGGACCGGGCGGTGAAGCTGCTCAAGGATGCCGCAGCGCTCAGAAAAAGCACGCAGAGCAGTATCGCTCCCGGGTCAGGGCATTACCTCACACGGTTTCTAAGAGCGTTCTTCTGGCCGGTCCGCCCGGTATATGCAGCGGACGAAGTGTCCTCCAAGGAGGCCTGCAAGCAGGCTTTTGAGAAGGGAGAACAAGCATTCCACAAGGAGGATTATGCAGAGGCATTGGAATGGTACAAGAAATCGGCCGAACTGTACGAGCAAGCTAAAGGGGAAAAAAGCGGTGCATGTGCTTATGACATTGGGCAGTGCCTGCGAAAACTCGACCGCTGCCCTGAGGCGATCGGATACTACCGGGAGGCCATTTCGCTCCTTGACAAGGAAAGTAAGAAAGCATCGGCTTTTGGATATCTGGCGGTTTGCCTGGAGGAAATGGAAAAGTACATCGAGGCGCTCGATGCCCATCGGAGAGCAGCGGAGCTGCATGGTCCTGATACCGATTATGGGAAGGCGTGCAGCCAGCAGGCCGCGAAGATGGCGGCAAAGCTTTACAACCGGGCCCGCCGCCTGGATCAGGAGGCCGGAACGTCCGGCTACCAGACCGACGACGTAGAAGAGGCGCTCCAGGCCTACGAGAGGTACCTTGAGCACGGCAAACCCTCGGACACCCGGGCCGATGAAGTACGGGGCCGCATCCGCATGCTGGAGCGGAAAGTGGCCCAGACCGACAAAGAGACAGAAGAAACCTTGGTCGCCAGCACCGAGCAACATCCACAGGTCGCCAAGGCCTCTTCCGAGAACAAGTCCAAAGAGCCATCCGCCAAAGAAAAGGACGGCCAATTGGAAGAGGCCCTGGACAAGGCTCTGACAGAGAGGGACAAAAGCTCCGAGGGCAAAAAAGAAAAGCCACAAAAGAAGAAAAAAGACAAAAAGTCCACAGGCGCGAAGAAACGCAAGGACGGCTCGCCTGGATTTTCCCTTGTTGCCTCCTACCGGTTGAAAAAAATCAAGCGCAGCGGCCACATGCTCTACCACCTGAACCACTACCGCACCGAGACCCAGGCCTTCGCCATGGCCGAGAACATCGGCGATCTCTACCGCCGCTACGGCAGCGATCCGCAGGTGTTCCGAGCGGTGACCATCGATGACCCCGTGTTCAAGCAGCGGGAGGTCCTGGTGACCCTGGACGGTCAGGACGCTGCAACCTTCAGTGAGCACATGAACTTCGTCACCGTGCAGATGAAAAAACTGCACCAGTCCGGGGAGGTGACCACGGACGAGGTGGTGATCACTCCGGAGAAATTCAACGAGAGCGGCAACGCCTATGTTCTCAGCTACGGCTGGAAAGGGGACCACGACCGCACCGCCTGGCTGGACTACCAGGTACGGGCGCTGTGGTCGTTCCACGGGGGCGTGGAGATACGCACGCCGTGGACCAGGTATAACACGGCCATGCTGGCGCTGGAGCCGCCGCACCGGTACCGGACTATAGCCGTGGAGGGCGAAGGCGAAAGGCTCGCCGAGGCCAACGTGCGTCACGCGGTGGTGACGGTGACCAGCATGGTAGGCGGCAAGCCCGTTGTCACTCAGGCAACCATTCGCAACCGCGGCCCCGCCCCGTCTGTCATGCTGGACGTCCCCGAAGAGAGGGAGGGTCCGCCCTGTGAGGTGAGCATCACCTGGTACCTGCGAGGCGGGGAAAAGGTCACCTCCCCTGCCCTTCTGCTGGAGGGAGACATTCTGTACTGGGACGAACTGCCGGAGAAAGGGGTGTAAAATGCTCAGGTTCAGCGCGCGTTGTATCGAGGTGTGGCTGCTGGCCGGATGTTTGATGTTCGGGCTGCCGGCCGCCGCCGGGGCGGTGGTGAACTACGAGGCCGGTCAGCTGGAATTGAATGGTGTGCTGCTCCTCCAGGACGCCAATGATCCAAAGAGCTATTACTACCTGCCTCCGGCTCCACGGGTGGCCGCTCGCCCCGACGGGGGACTGGAACTCTCGGTGGTAAAGTTTGTGGATCCAGAAGGTGAGACCAGCGGCGGGCTTTTTCATATGCTGGTCGCCTTCACCCTCCCTCCCGACGAGCTGGAGGGGCTGCGTACCGAATTGAAGAAAGCTAAACCCGGAGCCCGGCTGCTCGGTCCGGTGCCCCTCCGCCAGGAGGAAAGCGGCAGCTTCACCATCATCTCCGGCACTCTCAGCAACGAGGGATTCACCGAGAGCATTCTCAGCAGCGGCCGGGCGCCGCTAACCCCCGGTTCCAAGGCCGCTGTGGCCGCCACCCTCTCGCCGCACGGCGCCACCCTGCTCTGGGAGTCTTTGAACCGGCCGACGTCCGACGTATCGGTGGCAATAAGCGCCTTCTACGAGGCAATGCTTCCCTCGTTCCGGGCCAGAGTGCACGCCGACGTGAGCACAGTCTACACGCACATGTCCAAGGTGATAAATGTTCAGGAGCGCTACACCCGCCGCCAGCTCCGGGACATCTTTGATGAACTGGTGCGGACCGGGACCATTGAGGTGGATGTCCTGGACCGGTTGCCGGAGGATTCCGCCAGCAAGGCCATGCAGTCGCTGGTGGACCTGGTGAGCACCAAGCTCACCGAGATCATCTTCGACCAGAGGACCGGTTTTACCGCCATCCCGGAGAAGGAAAAGGCGGTGGAGCCGGGACAGATCAAAGGACGTCAGAAAAAAGGCTGGCTGGCGAAGCTCTTCACCAGCACCGGCGACCAGAAGTACTACACCGACAACCAGTACGTGCTGAAAAAGCGCGAGGACATAAACCGGGCGGTGTTCAGCATCAACCTTACGCGGCGGGCGGTAGTGAAAGTGCCCGTTGACACGGCCGGCAACATCTCGGGATTGTACCAGACCTTCAAGGACAACCCCGAAGTGTTCCGGGTGGTCAACCTGGCGGACCCCGCCTTCCAGAAGAGGGACCTCTTCTTCCGGATCGACGGCGACTACTGCGGCGCCTTCGAGAAGATCATGAACTTCGCCGGCGTTTCCATCCGCAAGTCATACCCGGGCAATGCCGACGCCACCGGCGAGCTGATCTTCACCCGGGAGGATATCCGGGAAGGCCGTCTGAGCAAGTCCTGGCGTTATGCCCGCCTCGGGCAGAAGGACGACTCCTGGCTGCAATACGACTACCGGGTTACCTGGAGCATTCAGGGCCGCCATCGGGTCAGACAGCCCCCGGAGGAGAACGGCTGGCTCCACAGTCGCGACCCCATCATTACCCTGGCGCCACCCCTGGAGCGTCTGCAGATGGAAATCGACGCCGACCGCTTCCTGTTCGAGGATGCCGGTATCCGGAGCGCCACCCTGGAGGTGCGCTACCGGGTCTTCGGCAAGGAAAACCGGCAGCGGCTGGCGGTGATGCGGGCCACGGATGCGGAGTCGGTGAGCACCGCTGTAGTGTTTCACGACCCGGGCCAGCCCGTCCACTACCGGGTGAACTGGTATCCGGCCAGGGAAAAGCCCGTCAAGGGGCAGTGGCAGAGCCTGGAGGAGTCCTATCTGGTGTTGATGCCCCCGATGTAAATGTGGAACAAAACGGCGACAAGGGAGGTGTACCCATGCTGAAAAGGATCTTGGTGGTCGGTTTGACCCTGGCGATCATCGGAGTGATACAGCAGGCGGAGGCGGCGCCGCCCGGCTGGAGAGGCGCGAAAATCACTGCTGACAAGGCCAAGGCGCACGAAACAAAGTTAAAACCCATGAAGATACGGCCGACTCTCAACGTCCCCTCGGCAAAGGCGGTACGGGAGATAGGAGGAATCCAGTACGGCCGGCATATCGATCTCAAGCTGAAAGACGGCCTCACGGTACGCTGTTTTCCTGAGGCGACCCGAAGCCCCCAGATTACCTCCAAAAAATATTACTACCTGCCAGCAAACCCCCATGTCGCCCGCGACCCGGACGGCACTCCCAAGTTCTCCATGATTCGTTTCGTCACCGACAAGACCAAGGAAGCCGGCGGGGCGGAAGGCGCGATCATCCATTTTCTGGTGGAGTACGGGCTGAGCAAGGCCCAGCAGCAGGAGCTTGCCAAAGCCTTGAAAAAGCGCGTCAAGGATGCGAAGCTCATGGGAGCCGTGCCTCTGGAGGTAGGGGCCGAAGGGAACAGCTTCAGTGTTATTTCCGCCACCCTAACCGACGAGGGCTTCACCTCCACCCTGGTGACCAGCGGCAAGGCCCCGGTGATGGAGGGCCAGCGGGTAGCGGTAGCGGCCCGGCTCGACTCCTACGGCGCCACCCTGCTCGGCAAAAGCCTGGAGCAGCCTACCACGGATATCTCGGTGGTCTTTGACCTCAAGTATATTGTCAAACTCCCCGCCTATGACGTCCGGGTGGTCATCAACTACGATCAGTACCACCGGCTGGAAGACAACTACATGCAAAGCCGCGACAAGACCACCAAACGGCGGCGCTACTGGGATCCCAAGTGGTACAATCCTTTCCACATCGGTACCAGAAAGACCACCTACCTCACGGAAAGAGAACGCCAGGAGATGATCGATTTTCTTCAGGAAAAAGGCGTGGTCACCTTTGACTACGTGCAGCACGTTCCGGATGCAGATAAAGAAATCGTAGAGAGCGGCCTGCACAAGCTGGTGCTGGAGTCTTTCTTCGACATGCAGGAACGCCTGGGCCAGCCGTCGGAGGAAGAGCTCATGGGTGATCAGTCTGATGAAGACGACGAGGAAGTAGCGAAGCAACGGCGCAAGGATGCCGCAAAGGTAAGCCACTACCGTTACACGGTATTTCAGCGTAAGACCGTCACCAGGAAGTCCAAGCAGGTGCTCCAGCTCAAGAAGGTGATCGCCCGCTACGAGCATCACACCATGACCGGGAATGTGGGAACCTGGTATGCCAGGTACAAGAACAATCCCAAACTGGTGGCCGAGGTCAACCTGGACGACCCGTTCTTTCAGCGCCGGGAGATGCGCTTCATAATCGACAACGAGGCCTATGATATCTTCGAGGAGATGGTCAACTACGCCACCGTCCAGGTGCGGGTGCCGCGCGAGGGACAGAGACCCTTTATTGACGAGATAACCATTGATCGCAGGTACCTGGAACAAAACGGCCAGACCGCCAGCCTCACCTACGCCCGGATGGGAGACGACGTCCAGACCTACGACTATGCTGTCCAGTGGAG
>JBKHJD010000249.1:0-3463 GCA_046538315.1 Syntrophobacteria bacterium | reverse complement strand
GCCCAGGCATCCTCGTAGTAGTCTTCGCCCATGGGTTCCGTCTCGGCCACCCGGACCAGGTCGGCGACGACAAGACGGCCGCCGGGCTTGAGGACCCGATACATTTCTCCCAGGGCCTGCTCCTTGCGCGGCATGGTGTTAAAGGAGCCGTTGGCGATCAGCAGGTGGACGGTTTCTGCTCGAAAGGGGAGGTGCTCGCCGTCGGCCGCCGCCAAGTGGCAGCGGTCTTTGCGGACGGCAGGAGCGTACATTCTGGCCAGGCGGAGCATTTCGCCGGTTATGTCGATTCCGATCACGCTGCCCTCCGAGTCAAGGCAACCTGCTGCCACCTGGCAGTCAACGCCCACACCGCAGCCCAGATCAACCACCGTCCACCCGGGCTCAGGGTTGACGCATTCGAACGGATTTCCGCAGCCGGCAAAAAGTTCCCAGGCCTCCCTTGGAATGGGAAGGGTGGCGGTATCGTAGCCCAGAGCGCGAGCCAGATTCTCGCCGCAGGCAATGGGAGCGCGGCCGGGGTTGGCGGTGCCTGCCTGGGCCAGGCGTGTATAAGCCTGGCGGACGTGGGCCTTGATTTTTTCGGGGGAAGCAAAAACTGACATGAGCGAGTCAACCGTGACTGTCTTTTTCCGGTGTCCTTCATTCACTCTACGGTTCGCAGCCGGCATTATGGCAGAGAGGGCCCAGGGAGACAAGGCCGCACTTTGAGGCAGAAGGCCGAAACCATGAGTCACCGAAAGATTGAAGCCTCCCGCGGTCCAGCTCCTCGAGCGGCACAGGGAATGCACTTGCCCTGTTGAATAAAATGCCGAAACTAGGAGCCAATGTTCCAGCATTGCGATTGCAGCTTCCGGTTCGTACACCTTACAGCTCGGCGAGGCCTCCGCACCGGAGAGAGTGAAGGGGGGAGTACGTTCTGTTTTGACAGATAAGGCCAGCCCTGGTACTATCCGATAATATTGGTATGTTTTGAGGTAGCCGATGAAACTCTCTACACGAGGTAGGTACGGGACCCGCATGATGTTGGAGCTGGCGGCACACTACGATGATGGCCCGGTTCCCCTGAACGAGATTGCCCGGCGTCAGGCTCTCCCGGTGAAATACCTGGAGCAGTTGATCATCCCGCTTAAAGCGGCCCATCTTATTCGTAGCGTCCGGGGGGCCAAAGGCGGATATACTCTGGAGCGTAAACCCGCGGCAATCAATGTCTGTCAAGTAGTTGAGATTCTCGAAGGGAGCCTGTCTCTGGTAGACTGTGTGGAAGCTCCCGAGGCTTGTGAGCGGGAGGAAGCATGTCCGACCCGGGCTATCTGGGCTCGCATGAGCGAAATTTTGACGGAGGAACTGTCCTCCATCAGTCTCCAGGACGTCCTTAATAGCGGGTAGCTGCCAGGAGTGCCGCTCTATGAGATTACCCCGGCTTCTGCCGGTGCGGTTTTCCTCTATCTGCCCGGGAAGCTCTACGGTTCGGGAAGAAAATGGCGTGATGCTCACTGCCTTTAAGAGGTGATCTTTGCCTGTGCCTTCGGGATTGCTGGCCTGGACCGAGGCTGGTACAAGAACAATCACCCCTTTGACGAGTCAGGTCAGGCCATGAAAGAGTCCTGGAGGAAGGAGGAGGATGATGACCGTCAGGGTGCTCATCGAAAGAAAGATTATTCCAGGGAAAGAACTGGACCTGACCGACGAGCTTACCAGGCTCAGAAGCAAAGCGATGCGGGCCAAGGGATACATCTCCGGCGAGACCTTGCGGGCACTGGACGATCCCAACCATTATCTTGTGATCAGCACATGGAACAGTTTCGAGGACTGGAAGACATGGGAAGCAGATACAGAACGCCAGGAGATCCAGGGAAAGATCGATAAAATGCTGGAGGGTCCCGCCGTTCACCGGATTTTCGTCTACGACTAGCCCACCCCGCGGCTCGGCTCCCTCTTTCCCCAGGGGCTGCGGCTGGCAGTTGGACGATCAATGCCGCAAGAAACGCTCCTGTTCACTGTAAATGCATCCACAGTACTGCTGCCGATAGAGCCCGAATTCTCTGGACTTCTGGATCCCTTCCTGCCAGCCCTCACGGAAGTCTCGATAGATCAAAGGGACACCGTGGTGGCGACCGGCCTCATCTCCCACCTGGCGGATCAGTTCATGGTTCTGTCTCTTGCTCTGGAGAAGAGTCGTGGTGAATCCGTCCATGCGGCTCTTTTTGGCCAGACGGGCAGCGGCTTCCAGGCGGAGATGGTAGCAGTAGTGACAGCGGTGGGATTCTCGAAAGACCACCTGCCTGAGAAAGCTCACCACGTCGTATTCGTCGCGGTAGATGACCTTCAGGCCAGCGCCTTCGGCGAACTGCTGCACCGCTTCCAGGCGGCGCCGATACTCCTGGTAGGGATGGATGTTGGGATTGAAGAAAAACCCGAAAACCTGATATCCTTCTTCCTGGAGCACCTGGAGCGGATAGATGGCGCACGGGGCACAACACATATGCAGCAAAATTTTCAAGACGACTCCTGTCCCCTGCAAGCATCCGCTTCCAATCCAGATACTTGCAGTATTGTAAAATATTGGACCCCCAACTTCAAACCACAAAACAAATTCGCCGATTCCCGGGTGGGAGCCCACTGTCTTGACGCAAGGCCGTATATTCCTTGACACCACAGAAGTGCGAAGGTAAGTTGATCCAAAAACAAGGGGCGCTCCTCCTGATACGTGGATTTTGAATTGACCGGTTGGCTCTGTTTCTCCAAGAGGGGGAGTGGAGCTTTTTGTTTTCAAAGAGACCAAGGTTTCTGTTAACCGCGGCGTTGAGGCCGCTAGAGCCAGAGACGTCCAATGGCACGGGACGACCAGCTCAGCCGCCAGTGGCGCATCCTTCGTATGCTCGAGGAAAGCAGGCGGGGTTTCACCGTCAGCGAACTGGCTCGGGAGCTCAACTGCGTCCGTCGAACAGTATACCGGGACCTGGAGATCCTCCAGGAAGCCGGCTTCCCGATTTACACCGAACGGGACGGCAGAGCAAGCCGCTGGGCCTTCATAGACACATTCCGATTTCATCTTCCTGTTCCTTTCTCATCCATCGAACTCATGGCTCTTTACTTCAGCCGTGATCTGCTCTCAGTTTTCGAGGGCACTATATTCTATGAGGATCTGGAGTCTCTCTTCGGCAAGGTCAAGTCCACGTTGCCCAGATGTGAACCGTGTAGCAGTTCACCCGCAACGAGTCAGGTAGGGTGCCGCCAAGCGCAGCGCGGCGCACCGCAGTTCACCGGCAGCGAATCCGGTAGGGTGCCGCCAAGCGCAGCGCGGCGCACCGCGGCGCACCGCAGTTCACCGGCAACGAGTCAGGTAGGGTGCCGCCAAGCGCAGCGCGGCGCACCGCAGTTCACCGGCAGCGAATCCGGTAGGGTGCTGCCAAGCGCAGCGCGGCGCACCGCAGTTCACCGGCAGCGAATCCGGTAGGGTGCC
>JBKHJD010000016.1:0-15771 GCA_046538315.1 Syntrophobacteria bacterium | reverse complement strand
CAACATTCCATTATTCCATTATTCCAATTGTGAGCGGAGCGAACTAAGTTCATTACTCAGTTGGGCATCTTCTTTTTTGTGGTCGGTACAATTTTGAATCAAGGGTATTGGTCGTCCTGTGGGAGCGGCTTTCCAGCCGCGATTCAAGGCCACCCCATTGGAAAGGTATCCAGCTAAAAATTGCTCCCACAACTGAATTGCGGTGCGCTTCGCTCACGCTCAGCGCACCCTACGGCTCCTGACAACACTCAACGGACAGTACTTCAATGTCCTTCCTCAACGTCCGGTTCCCCGTCGAAATTCAGGTCTCGCGATCGCTTCACCAGCGCCTCGGCCTCGTCGTAATCCTCCCATACATCCGGGTTTCCGTCCTTGTTGGTATCCTCCTTCACCCTGGTCAGCCTGCCCTTTTTGTAGTAGTACCAGGTGTCCACCCGGCCGTCGCCGCTGCTGTCTTTTTCCGCCCGGACGGCCTCCCCGGCGTCGTTGTAGAACCAGGTAATATTCAGGCTACCGGATTCATGCTTTTCCCGGGTCTTGATCAATTCTCCCCGGGTACCGTAATGTTCTACAAGATCAATGCTCCCGTCGCTGTCTTCGTCGATCTCCTTGAGCCTGAGCGTGCTCTCCTTGTAAAAGTAGCGTCCTTCGGGATTGCCGTCTCCGTCTGTATCCAGCTCCATCACCATTGACCAGGGGAGACGGGCAAAAAGCTGCGTTGTCTCAAAGCGGCCGTCGCCATTTCTGTCCCGAACGAGTTTGTATTTTTCTCCGTTTCTGTAAAAGACCTTCAGGCTGACTTTTCCGTTGCCTTCCTCGTCACGTTCCATCCGTGCAAGCACCCCGTTTCGATAGTATTCCCAGGCATCCATTCTGCCGTCCAGGTCCGTGTCACTCTCGACCTTCTCCTTTTCTTCTTCGGCGTTGAAATAGATTTTTGTGTCCGGCTTTCCGTCTCGATTGGCATCGTGGGTCTGGAGGCAGGCTTTTCCCTTTTTGAACAGTGTTGTGGTTTCCTTGAACCCGTCACCGTCGGCATCATAGAGCACCCTGACCGGCTCCCCCTCCCGGTAGGTCCTGATCCGGTCGATGCGGCCGGTGTGCCTGGTGTCCTCCTTGATCGTTTCAACCTGGCCCCGGTCATCAAATGAGACGAAGACATCGTTCTTGCCGTCGAAATTGGTATCTTTCACCTGTCGGTGGGGTTTCCCTTCCCGAAAGCTGGTGACAATGTCAAAACGACCATCGCCATTGGTATCTTTTTTCTGTTCAATCGGCTCATCATCCTTGAATCGAGTGACCACCTCATACTGGCCGTCCTGATCCAGGTCTTTTTTCTGCTGCCAGAGCTCTCCCTGGCGATAGAAGCGAAAGTCTTCCATGGTGCCGTCTCTGTCCAGATCATGACGGCTCTCCTCGGGATGACCGTCCTGGTCATAGAGCGTAATGCTGTCCACGCGGCCATCCCCGTCATCGTCCACTCGTCTTTCAACAGGTTTATCATCCCGGTAGGTTTGCCAGACATTCACCTCGCCGTCTGCGTCCGTATCCTTTGTGGAATGGGCGAGTTCTCCTTGTTTAAAGTGGTAGATGCTCTCAAACAGACCGTCACCGGTGGTGTCCTTTTGTATCTTCAAAGGACGCTCCTGCGAGTCAAAGCTTATAATCTCCACTACCCGGCCGGTCTCGCCCGAGGCTCGTTTCTGGCGGATTCTCTTTCCTTCCTCGAAGTAGTCCCAGGTATCGATTTTTTGATCATGATTCCTGTCTCTTTCCACCCGTACGACTTGCTCACCGTCGTAATACTGGAATTGGTCCATGACCCCGTCCCCGTTGCTGTCGAGTTCGAGTTTGACGATCCTGCCGCGCGCGTCGAAGTGGACTATCTGGTCGATTTTGCCGTCATCGTTTCTGTCCCGCTTCACAATATCTTCCTTCGCCCAGGCGCACTGGAGGCAGTGCGGGACGAGGAGGCTGAGAAAGAGGAAAAGCGGGATCAGGTATCTCATGGGAAATGCCGTGGACACAGAGACCAATAAAAAAACCAGGAGGACTCACCGGGCTTCTTGCCCGCAAGCCTTCCTGGCTTCCGGTTTCCTTGCGGATTGAGCTATGCGTCTAGCAGGTAATTCAGGTCAAACGCAACTTCATGTAACGTTTCAATTTCTCTGTATGCCAGAAAAGTCGAGTTCTGTCAATTGGTTTTTACCTCTCGAGATGCTCCTGGTGAGACCATCCATCGCGGCAGGATTAGATGAAATACTGTACCACATACCGAAGTGCCAGAGAGGTGATGAGCAGGCCGAGGATGCAGCGAATGATCCTGCCCGGCACAAATTTTTGGGCCCGGGCGCCGCAGTACATGCCCATGGTCCCGCCGATTCCGAAGAGAATGCCCAGGACCCAGTCCGGGGCGATGGCAAGACCGGTGTGGGCATACAGGGGTGCGATGAGCGTGTAGAAGACCACGCCCACAACCGAGGTGAGCAGGGTCCCCATCAAGGCCGAACCTGCGATGGTATAGACGGGCAAGGCGTAGAAGGTGATGAGAAATGGGGCGATGATGGCGCCGCCGCCAATGCCGTAGGTACCGCCAATGACGCCGACAATGAAGGTAAGCACCAGCAAGCTCCAGGTCTTGAACGTGTAGACTTCCCCATAGAATTCGTATTCAATGCAGCCAATGGAGGCAGATATGGTCTTCACCACAGCATCGGCGGGGAGGCCGGCGGCAACTCTCGATCTTTGCTCCCGGCGCATGTGTGCCACATGCTGCTTGAATTTCTCCTCCATGGCTTTGCCCTTCTCCTTGCCGGCGCCTTTATGCCGGAACAATTCATAGAGCATACGCCCGCCAATGTAGAGCAGGACACAGCCCACAAACAGCTTGAAGGCTCCGGGATCAGGCAGGTACCTGATGCGAATGACGGCACCTATGAGCACACCGGGCAGGGTGCCCACAATAATCACCCAGGTGAGGGGCCAGGCCATTCTTCCCTCTCTGACGTAGCGAAAAACGCCGCTGGGTATGGCAACAATGTTAAAGATCAGGTTGGTGGGACTTACCGCCGGGCTGGTGAAGCCGAGCACACTCACCTGGAAGGGAAGCAGAAGGAAGGCGCCGGAGACACCTCCCATGGAGGTGAAAAACGAGACGAAAAAGGCAACCACGGGCGGCAGCAGTGGATGTACCTCAACGCCGGAGACCGGAAAGTACACCGGGAAGCTCCTCCTTATTTGCAAGGCTGCGCATAATTACTGTCAGTGGTCCGTTGTCAGTAGTCCGTTGCGCCAGTATTTTCGTAGGCTCAGCTAGGGGGTTATGCAGTTCCACTGGCCGCTCTTTTCTGGTCTTGGCAACGGACAACCGACAACACGCAACGGACACTACTGGTTGTCAGCAGTCCATTGTATCAAAATTTTCATAAGGGAAACTCCTGCCCGACATTCCGGTTGACTTTGGATTGCCCTTGCTCTAGGCTGGCAAAAGTCTCAGTTACACCTATATACAGAATTGAGGAGTTGATCAATGGGAGTGGGGAAACGGAAGTTAACGGTGGTTGGTGCCGGGTTTGTGGGAGCAACTGCGGCGCACTGGGCTGCTGCCAAGGAGCTTGGCGATGTGGTACTGGTTGACATCATCGAGGGAATGCCCCAGGGCAAAGGTCTTGATCTTATGCAGGCGGCGCCGGTTGAGGGCTTTTCAGTCCAGGTGGTCGGCAGCAATGATTATGCCGAGACCAGGGACTCGGATGTGGTGATCATCACGGCCGGTGTCCCCCGCAAGCCGGGGATGAGCAGAGATGATCTGCTCAACACCAACACCAACATCGTCAAGGCGGTCACCGAACAGGTGGCCAGGTATTCGCCGCAGGCGTTTCTGGTTATTGTTTCCAATCCGCTGGACGCCATGGTGTATGTGGCTTACAAGGTGAGCGGTTTTCCCGCCAACCGGGTGATGGGGATGGCGGGCATTCTGGACTCCGCCCGGTTTCGCACCTTTATCGCCGGGGAGCTTGGAGTTTCCGTGAAAGATGTTCAGGCATTCGTGCTCGGCGGCCACGGGGACGCCATGGTGCCGCTGCCTCGCTACACAACGGTTTCCGGTATTCCCATTCCGGAGCTTTTGCCAAAAGAGCGCATCGATGCTCTGGTGGAGCGCACTCGCAAGGGAGGCGGCGAGATCGTCAGCCTGCTCAAGACCGGCAGTGCCTTCTTTGCTCCTTCGGCCTCGGCGGTGCAGATGGCCGAGGCCATTGTCAAGGACCAGAAGCGCATTCTGCCGTGTGCGGCCTATTGCGACAGGGAATACGGGGTAGGTGGTTACTTTGTCGGTGTACCGGTACTTTTGGGGGCCGGAGGAGTGGAGAAGGTTATCGAGATCCAGCTCACGGCCGAGGAAAAGACTTCCTTCGACAGATCAGTGGCAGGGGTCAGGGAGCTGGTACATAGCCTGAAACTCTGAGAGAGTATCGACGAGTCGTGACCTGGTGTCCGCTGCCAGCTGTTTGTGGGCGGCGGCAATAAAAAATCCCGCCCTGGTCCGGGCGGGATTTTTTTTTGAGCCTTTCTTCTTCGACCCTAATCAGGCAGGTTCACTTCCTTCAGGTCATCGCCCAGGTACTCGCGCTCATTTTCGGCGAGGATGCCAAGGGAAAGGGCCATCAGGGTCCACAGGTGGACCGTATGGTATTTGGCCTCGTAGAAGTCGGCAAGGTCATGAATCTGCGAATGGCAGTTGTGGCAGGCGGCGATGCAGTAGTCGGCTCCTGTCGCCAGAATCTGATTGAGCTTTATCTTGCCGTATTGACGGCGGGCTTCAGGATACCCCGACTGCAGGAAACCGCCGCCCCCGCCGCAGCAGAAATTGTTTGATCTGTTGGGGTACATCTCAATGAAGTTTTCTTCGCCCACAACGGATTTCACCACGAAGCGAAGATCCTCTGCCACCGGATCCCCATAGCTTTTGCGGATGATCTGGCATGGATCCTGAACGGTGAACTTGATCTTCAGGTCCCTGTTCCAGTCGGAGTTGACCTTGAGTTTCCCTTCCCGGATCCACTTGGCATAGTACTGATAGATGCTCGCAATCTCAAGGTTGGTCTGGATGTTGAATTTTTTCAGTCCCTCCAGGACTGAGAAGGTCACGTGACCTCATTCGGTGTTGAGATACACTCTACAGCCCAATTTTTCCGCCTGCCCGATACTCATCTCGACAATGTGCCTCCAGGCGTCGTCGTCTGCGAGAAACATGCAGTAGTTTTCGCCGCCCCATCCTTTAGTGCCGTATGTCCAGTCCACACCGGCAACGTGTAAAATTTTCCAAAGCGGCACCATTTCGTCGGGCTCGGTGACCGGCTCCCTGGAATTCTGGTTGAGGAAGAACTCGGCATCCTCCTTGTCCACGGGAGCCTGGAGATTTTCCCAGCCTGGTTGACTCTGCTTAACCTCCTCCAGAACGTCTTCCACGACAAACTGAAAGTCCTCGGGGGAAGCCCCCATAGCGCTGCAACTGTCGTTTCTGAGTGCCATGTCGCACGAGCCCAGAATCCCTTTGGGCCGCTGCTCTCGGGGCCAGCTCGCCCGAGCCAGGTAGACCATCCGGGGAATGTCCACCTTCATGGGACAGGCATAGATGCACCGCTGGCAACCCGTACACATCCACACCCAGGGAGTGGTTATTACCTCCTCATCCAGGCCGAGAACCACCATCCTCACGAATTTTCTGGGGTCCATGTTTTCGAGACCCGTAGCCGGGCAGCCACTGGCGCAGGTACCGCACGTGAGGCACAGGTCCAGGTTGCCTTCGGGCAGGAGTTCTCGGATCTGTTTTCTGAATTCACCTTTCAGCTCACTTGGCTTTATTGCTTCCTCTCCCATAGATCTTTCCTCCGTTATTGCTAAAGAAGCCTCGTAGGGTTTCGGTTCTTAGCGGGGACCGCCTCTCAGGCAGCCGCTTTCATCTATGGAGATCAATTGCTTTGCCGGTATTCGTGGCACGTTGCGTTTGCGATATAGTTTCCTATCCTGTGAGGAAAATAACAAAAACCGTGGAGAGGGTCAAGAACAAAAGGTGAACGTTTCCCTGAAAAGAATCGAAGCGACCTCCAGGCGTACAGAGTAAATCTCCACCCGTCCTGCTCCGGGAAAACCGCACTCTTTTTATCCTCTGCCCTGCACTGTTGGCAGGGAAGGCGCGACCGGAGAGTTTCTCGATCGAGCCTTGACAGCCAGATAAATTCCATATACGAAGTGACAGGAGGTTTTTAGACAGGGATGTTGAGCCGAGCGTATGTGGAGCTCTGTGAGATGATGGTAAAAGGAGGCTGACAAATGAGTCCGAAGCACTATTCCATCAAGACCACCTGTCCGCCGAGCAGATCAGAGAGAGGTTCGGTGATGTGCCGAATGTGGAGATGGAATGCAGCGAATGCATGAACAAATTCCACACGGATATCAAAAAGGCCTGTCCTGAATACGCGAAGGACTGTAACCTGTAAGCTCAGATGTATGCTCCGCCTGGACACCCGGAGGGCTTTGCGGAGTCGATATATTATTGGCGTGCTGAAAGGTCCATGGGCAAGAGCAAAGACTCCAGAAAAAAGAAAAAAGGGACGGACCGTCCTTCCCTGTCCGAGGAAGAACAGATTCAGCTGCAGATGCTCCTGGATCGTTTGGCGGCCCAGGATCCCGAGGGGGAGACCTTTAACCAGTTCCTGGAAAGCCTGAAGCCGCTCCTTTCGCGTTCTCTCGCTTTTGACCTGGCACTGGTGGAAGCCCTGGGGGCTATGACCAGCCCTGTGGCAGTTGAACTGCTGAAAGTTTTTCAGGAAATGCCTCTGGAGAAGCCCCTGCGTCGTGCAGTCAAGACCGCCCTGTTTCGGTTGAATCAGCATGGTCTGGGGCCACGACCAGAGAAGACGGAGTCCGTCCGCCGGGTCCTGGTACCGCGACCAGCAGATCGGCAGGCCGAAGCCTGGGCCAGCTGGCCGGAAAGCGGGGGAGAGCGGGGGGCCGTGCTCAAACTGCCCCATGCCGGTCGTGGCTATCTGCTGGCCATTGCGGTGCTCGATCCGGAAGTGGGCTTCCGGGACTTCAAGGTGATGCAGACAAGCCGGAAGGGAGTGAAATCCTTGCTTGCAGAGATCACAGGTGGCGATCCGGAGCGACTTGCGGCAGTTCCGGTGCAGCATGCGCGCTTCCTCCTGGAAGAGGCTGCAGCATTACACAGGCAGCAGAAGAGAACACTTCCACCCGACTACGACCCGACGCACAGGAATCTCTGCTCGTGGGCGGATGCACCTTGCCGAGCGCATATCTACGAGCTCCTGGATGCAGAGGAGATTGGAGCTGATTCGCTGCTTTTGCACGCGTCCGAGAGCCTTCTGGAGGTAGAGCCTTTCTCCTCCTGGCGCCTCCAGCAAGAAGCGGTGGGTCCATTTGCTGAAAAGGTAAGAGATCTCAGAGAAAGCCGCCTGGTCATTTCAGAGACTACCCAGCTGGAGCTGTTGGATCAGGTAATCCGGGAGGCAGCGGTGGAGATTTTTACCCCGGAGCTGCGGCAGCGCTATCGCCGGTTGCTTGAGGAAAGTGCTCTGCACCTCTTCCTGGAGAACAGGCTGCCGGAGGCCAAACGCGCTCTGGCCGCTGCCATTGATCTCACGCATGAGATGGGTCGGCTCAGTGAGAACAGCTTCATCCTCGGCCTGGTAAGGCAATCCATCGGTGCCGAGGTGATCCAGGATTCAGAGAAATCCGAGCACCGGAGAGGCGAGGAACGCTCCACCGAGAGCGGGCTCATCATCCCAGGATAACCCATCAGTAGGTCCGTTGTTTGTTGTCCGTTGTCCGTTGTCAAGCCCGGAAGATACCGCAAGTTGAGCTAGATAAACAAAAAAGTTTCAGCCGGCTGATCTCTGAGCTTAGGCTGTGAAAACATTGATGCAAAGGACGACTGACAACGGACAACTGACGCCCAGTAGGTCCGTTGCTTGTTGTCCGTTGTCAAGGGGAAAAACGGGCACTTGAAGGATGATCATGCTAAAGACCATTTCTGTAAAGACTTCTGCTCGTAGCGAGATGGTGGATATCACCGGCCAGGTGCAGCGCGAACTGGCCGAGACAGCGGTCCGGGAGGGAACTCTGACCCTGTATGTGCCTCATACCACTGCTGCCGTTACCATCAACGAAGGCGCAGACCCCGCCGTCAAGGACGATATCCTCATGCTGCTGGAGCGGGTTGTGCCCTGGAAGGCAGAATACAAGCACATGGAGGGCAATGCTGCCGCACACATCAAGGCGAGCCTGGTGGGACCATCGGTGACGGTCCTCCTATCCGGCGGTCGCTTGATGCTCGGCACCTGGCAGAAGATTTTTTTCTGTGAGTTTGACGGGCCGAGGAATCGTCGGCTTCACCTTCAGATAGCCGTTGTGGATACGTAAGGCGGCAAGCGTGAAACTTTTCCCTTGACACCTGCGAAAATTTTCCATAGAGTTTTTTGCCTAGAAATAACTTTCACAAAGTAGCATGAGGGACAGTCGATCATCGCATTGTGACGCGTAGAATGGAGGAAGTACGCGGACTCGCCGGGTTATAATTACCGGGTTCATTCCGAATGTGTTTGAGAAGATCAAACAGTATACTTGAAGGCTCGGCTGTCTGGTCGAGTGGGTTGTCGATTCTTGCGGTACTGCACAAGACAGTGGTCTCAGTGAAAGAGGAAGCTGCGTAGCTGCTCCATAATCCCGGAATTGACGACCGAAGGGAACTTTTGGAAAAGCGTCTTCCCGAGGAAGAGGCCAGAGAAGGAGGTCCAGGTCAGTATCGACCCTTACGGTAAGGTGGCGACGCGATCGTTCTTGCTGGTACCGTCTCAATAGTGTCATGATAGGTTGCCGGCGGCGAGGCTCCCACTTCGGTCAGTTAAATCAAGCGCATAAGGAGGTGACCAGCAGATGTGGAAGGTAACTGTTGATAAAGAGAAGTGTACGGGCTGTGAGGAATGTGTTGAGATTTGCCCGAATGAGGTGCTCGAGATGGTGGACGGCAAGTCCGAACCCGTGAACGAGGAGGAGTGCGAGGGATGTGAAAGCTGCGTGGAAGTCTGCGAATCCGGCGCAATCACTGTTGAAGAAATCTAGTGAGCAGACATCCTGGACTGCCATAGAAAACGCGAAAAGCCGGAATCTCAAAACGGGGAGCTCCGGCTTTCTTGTCCATTTTCAGAAAGAGATATCTACTGGAAGGTCTTCTTCCGCGATGGTATCCGGGCGGGCTGTGCAAGTACGCCTAAATGCTTGGGGACTTGTAACCGCCGGAGAAAACGAGACCGGGAGACAAACCCAGCTTATTTGAAGAGGTGACGGCAAGATGTGGAAGGTAACTGTAGACAGGGACAGGTGCGTGGGCGATGAGGAGTGTGTAGAGGTTTGCCCGGTGGATGTATACGAGATGGTCGATGGCAAGGCTGAACCGGTCAACGCGGAGGAGTGCATGGGATGTGAGAGTTGCGTGGAGGTCTGCGAGGCTGGAGCCATCACGGTTGAAGAGATCTGATTCCATTGCTCGCCTGATTACAAAGAGAAAGCCGGAGCCTGCGGCAGGCTCCGGCTTTCTTTATGGTACAAGCCCACCCTGAAACTATTTCTTTTCCATCGGGTGGCATTGGCTACACATAGTAGGTATGTCTTTGTACTTCTCCCGATCCTGCATTTTCAATTCCCTGTGGCACCCCATGCAGTTGTTGTGAAATGCAAGTTTCAGGTTCAGCTTTTGCTGCTCCTCGGACAGCCTCCTTTCTCCTGTAACGGTGGGTTCGGTGTGGCATTCATGGCACTTTTGCACCGGATCTCCCTCTTTCCAGACATTTTCGCCGTCCTTGTATACATGATGGCATTCATCACAGGCGATGCTGTACTCCTCCGAATGCTTCTTGTGGAAGAAGGTCACCGGGCTTTTGGTGTGCTCGGACCAGAGAGTATCTTCCAAGGTAATCACGTCAGGCACATCGGCAGCCCCGCTGAGGCTCAAGAAAACCGCACCGCTCATAAAGGCCGCTACCGCCAGCACTGTTAGAAGACGTTTGCCCATGTTTCCGTTTCACCCCCTTTCTCTATCCATCATCCATCGCACCGCAATGTTGTACGCCTCGACTTCACCGTATACCTCATCTATAGCGAAATGTGAAAGTTTTGTCAAGGCTTATCCATGGCGAAGCGTTCACCCCTGGGCGGAGGCCTCTTCTTCCACTGCCGGTTTTCGGCCAAAGACTTTTGCGACCCAGATGCTGATCTCGTAGAGGAGAAAGAGCGGCCCGGCCATCATGACCTGGGTGACCACGTCCGGGGGCGTCAGTATTGCTGCAATCATGAAGATCAGAAGGAGCGAATACTTCTGCTTGCGGCGAAGCATCTGGGCATCGACGATTCCCAATCGTGCCAGGAAATAGGTAAAAAGCGGGAGTTCGAAAATCATCCCGAAAGCGAAGAGCAATTTGGCGGCGAATCGCAAGTACTCGCGGATACTGGGCATCGCTTTGATGTTTTCGCTCGCAAAACCGATGAAGAACTTGAAGCCCCAGGGAAAGACAATGAAGTAGCCAAAAAGGGCCCCCCCGACGAAAAACAGCGTGGAAAACAGGACAATAGGAAAGAGGGCGCTGCGTTCTCGTTCATAGAGGCCCGGGACAATGAAGCGCCAGATCTGGTAGATGATCACCGGTGAGGCCAGGCCGGTTCCCGCGAGCAGTGCCACCTTCAGATAGGTGAAAAATGCCTCGGGAAGAGCGGTAAAGATCAGCTTCTCTCCCGAGGGCATCACCTGAATCAGCGGCCGCATGAGGATCTCGAAGAGCGTTTCGGCGAAGAAATAGCAGACCACGAAACCCACGCCAACGGCTATAAAACAGATAATGAGTCTGCGGCGCAGCTCTACCAGATGGTCGGTGAAAGGCATCTTTTCATCGAGGGGGTCACTGGGTGCCATGGGAAGCCTTCTCGGGAGCTTCAGTGTGAGGCGAGGAGGGATCTTTGGAGTCTCCCGATGATTCACGGCCTGCTTTGCCGGCCACAGAGTCTTTGCTGTCTACGGTATCCGGCGTGTTGACGTCGGCCAACTCTTCTCTGGCTTGATCGATGGTTTGCCGTACCTCGGATATGGTGGCGTTCGAGTCCAGAGTCTCCTTGAGTTCGTTGGTGGCCTTCTTGAATTCGGCGATGCCATGACCCAGGGCGCGAGCCAGTTCCGGGAGTTTTCTGGGTCCGACAACGACGAGGGCAATAGCCAGGATGAGAAGAAGCTCTGGCATGCCAATGCCAAACATGGTATGCTCCTTGGAAAAAGCAAATTGGCAGTAAAATACGTTAGTTGCAAGTTATCAATTCTAGTGTCTTTTCCGGTTAGTGTCAACTATTTTCCCCAAAGGAGGCGGTACAGGCTCATGGGTTTCAATGGACAGCAAGAGGACATGGACCTCAAGGTAAAGTGGTGGTTGGAAAAAGGCGGGGGTCTCGTGCTTGGTAAAGGTCGGTGCATGCTGCTCGAGGCAATAGATCGTCAGGGCTCCCTGCGGGAGGCAGCCCGGGTGTGTGGTATTTCCTATCGGGCTGCCTGGGGAAAGCTTCGGACCTCCGAGGGGCGTCTTGGTGAAGCCCTGGTTGAGACCCGTACCGGCAAACGCGGTATGATCCTGACGCCCCGGGCCCGTCAGTTGCTGCTCATGTTTCACCGCATCGACCAGGAGTTGCAGGAGAGTACAGCTGCCATAGTGAGAGAGAGTCTCCGGGGTGATTCGGCAGATGGCCGTGAATGAGTGCCTGCTGGTGACAGGGTACGTTTCATGAGCGAAAAAGGGGGAAACTCCTGGGTGCTGCGTCTTGACAATGTAAAATGGTTGGCTATACTTGAAAAAAGATTTGTATTCTATTGACACACATCTCGGCCGAGGACGAGAAATTCATCCGCCGGCGAGGTTAAACCCGCGGCAAGCCGGAAGCATGGAGGTTTTGCCAGTGTAAAAAATAATCCTTCGATCCCCGTAGAGGGGGCTGAACTCATGAAACTGTCCATGTGAGTGGGGCAGCAAACAGCCCCGGGCGGTCTGAAGATAAGCCGTGGAAGATGACGCATCTGCCGAAAGGGAAGGTGCGTCTTTTTTTTATGGAAACAGGCCCTCTGGCGCCCTTCAAATGCCGCACATCCGGAACCAGTTGCACAGGGAGCACCAACGAAACAGCACATAAACAGGTAGACTTTCTGGAGAAAGGAGGGGATAGGCTGAAATTTGCTCAGGTGGCAAGGAACTTTATGCGTGGATGGAGGGTATTGCATGAATCTATCGAGACGCAAGTTTCTCAAGCTGTGTGGAGCCTCCGCAGCGGGAGCAGGTCTCTGCCAGGGGGCACATCCGGCCGTTGTTCACGCGCTGGAAAAAGCTGCCCAGGGCAATCCGCCTGCCGTCTGGATCATGGGGCAGGGGTGCACCGGGTGCTCGGTATCCATCCTGAACACGGTCCACCCCACCATCGAGGAGGTTCTGACCAGGATTATCAGCCTGAAGTTCCACGAGACGGTCATGGCCGCCTCCGGCGAACTCGCCCTGCAGGCGCAAGACCACGCTGCCGAGAAGTATAAGGGTGCATTCTACCTGGTGGTTGAAGGCTCCATTCCCACCAAAGCCGACGGCATGTACGCCCAGGTGGGCACCATGAAGGGCGTAACGCGGACTATGCTCAATGAGGTCGTGCACTTGGGCAAGAAAGCGGCAGCAGTCATAGCCGTGGGATCCTGTGCTTCCAACGGCGGGATTCCCAAGGCCAGACCGAACCCAACCGGTGCCAGGAGCGTCATGGAAGTTTTCAAGGACCACGGCATCAAGACGCCGGTAATCAACGTTCCTGGATGCCCCCCCCATCCTGACTGGATGGTTGGAACGCTCGCTCACGTTTTGCTTTACGGAGTCCCGGAGTTGGATGCACTGGGAAGGCCCTTGCTCTTCTTCGGCCAGTTGATTCACGACAACTGTCCGTACCGGGGCTACTTCGAGTACGGCATCTTTGCCAAGCATTTCGGTGAAGAAGGCTGCCGCTACGAACTAGGATGCAAAGGACCGGAGACCTACGCGGATTGCTGGAAGCGACGCTGGAACAACGGTGTCAACTGGTGCGTTCAGAACGCCATCTGCATCGGTTGCACCCAGCCAGATTTTTGGGACAGGTTCGAGCCTCTCTACGAATCTCTCGGCTAAGTCCTTGGGTTCATTATTATTCGGTAACGAATGTATTCACACACGACCTGGCATTCCAGTATGTCCGAATCCAAGAATGAACCAAGAAAGGAGGGGAGAGCATGACGACCTCTCTTACCCTGGCAGGGGAAAAGAAGGGCGTTGGTGCCGCTGCGCCGGCCGGTCCCAGGAAGATCGTGGTGGATCCGGTGACCCGCATAGAAGGCCACCTCAAGGTGGAGGTGACGGTGGCCGACGGCAAGGTGGTCGATGCCAGGACCACAGGCGGCATGTTCCGCGGCTTCGAGATGATACTGAAAGGCAGAGACCCGCGGGACGCGAGCCAGATCACCCAGCGCATCTGCGGCGTCTGTCCCATAGGCCACGGGCAGGCTTCGGTTCTTGCCCTTGACGACGCCTTCGGTGTGACACCACCCACCAACGGACGCATTATCCGGAATCTGATCCTGGGGGCCAACTTTGTGCAGTCGCACATCCTGCATTTTTACCACCTGGCTGCCCTGGATTACGTCAAGGGCCCCGAGATGTCTCCTTTCATCCCTCGCTATGAGGGACCGGACATATACCGGCTTCCCCCAGAGGTCAACGATGCCGCTGTTGCTCAGTATCTCAAGGCCCTGGATATGCGCATGAAGGCCCAGGAAGCCCTGGCCATATTCGGCGGCAAGATGCCCCATGTGCAGGGCATGGTGGCAGGCGGCTGTACGGAAAAGCCTGATGCTCAAATGATCGTGGATTATGTGTGGAGAATGAAGGAAATCCAGAAATTCGTGCACAATACTTATGTACCCACCGTCTATCAGGTGGCAGGGGCCTACATGGACCTCTTCGCGGTGGCTACGGGCTGCAAGAACTTCCTGTCCACAGGGGTTTTCCCTCTGGACAATGAAGACAAGACCCACCTGCTGAAACGGGGCGTCTATACCGAGGGTGCGGATTACGACTTGAATACGAGACTGATATCCGAGCAGGTCAAACACTCCTGGTTTGAAGACTACACGGACCTCCATCCCTTCCAGGGACGCACCGTGCCCAGGTACCCCAAATCCGGCGCCTACTCCTTTATCAAGGCGCCCCGGTACAACGGCAAACCCCATGAGGTCGGGCCGTTGGCCAGGATGTGGATCGCCAATCCGCCTGTGAGCGATGCTGCCAAGGAGTTTTTGGGTGTGCCCACCAGCAAGGAGTTGCCATTCCGCGGCCTTGGCGAGAAGGCCTTCTCGGTGGTGGGACGCCATGCGGCCCGGGCCGAAGAGTGTGCTCTGGTGGTGGACAACTGCATCGAGTGGGCACAGCAGTTGAAGCCCGGAGGCGCGACGTGTCACAAGGCAGCTGTGCCCGCTTCAGGAAAGGGCGCGGGACTCAATGAGGCGCCGCGCGGATCGGTGACACACTGGATTGTGGTCAAGAACAAGAAGATCGACAACTACCAGGTGGTCTCCCCCACCCTTTGGAATGCGGGCCCCCGGGATGATCAGGATGTTTCGGGACCCATCGAGCAGGCACTTGTTGGTACACCGGTGCCGGATCCTGAGAATCCGGTGAATGTGGTGCGAGTGGTCCGGGCCTTTGACCCGTGACTGGGCTGCGCGGTGCACGTGATGCACCTCGACAGCAACAAGCGCTACGAGTTCAAGGTTGCCTGATCCCATCAAGGGACGGGGATGATTGTCTAAAGGCTGTTCAGGGCCTGTGCTGAACGGCCTTTTTCGTGGAGGCGGCAGGGGAGAAAACGCAAGGATCACAACGGTCATAGAGAGGTGAAACGGGAATTTGTTTGAATGACTTTGTAAGCCGGCGGTTTGCAGGACGGTTGAGCTATGTGCGAAGGCAAGATTGTCGTTCTTGGAGTGGGCAACCTGCTCATGGCGGATGAGGGAGTGGGAATTCATGCTATCCAGGCCCTGGGAGAGCGACAGGATCTGCCCCCGGAGGTGGAGCTTGTAGACGGCGGCACCTCCACCCTGGACCTGCTGCCCTACCTGCACAGGGCCCGGCGGGTGATCATTATTGACGTGCTGAAAGCAGGGGGCGCTCCCGGTGATATCTACCGCTGCCGGCCTGAAGATCTGCTGGAGAATCGGGAGCAACCCTTGAGCCTGCACCAGATCGATTTTGCCGAGGTTATGCGAATGGCTGGGTGCATGGGATACCGGATCGGTCCGGCAGTGATCTACGGTGTGGAACCAGGGTACATGGGCTGGAGCATGCAACTCAGCAGGGAAGTTGCAGCGAAAATTCCCAGACTCCTCGAACTGGTGCTGGAGGAGATAGAAAAACACCTGGATGATTGTCTATAGCTATGCCTGGAGAGTTCAGAGCATCGAGTATTTCACTTCCTTCGCGTCCAATACGGCAACCTTGTCCTCTGAGCAATGCGTTTACCCTGGTTGCAGAACCAGATTCGCTGTATTCAAGTCATAGATTTTTTGCTATTTTTTTCAAAAGGTTTCCTGAACTCCAGGGCCTCTTCGCCTCTGTCTGAACTCTGCGGCAAAGCATCTGGTGACGGTACTGCCTTTGTTGC
>JBKHJD010000248.1:0-3506 GCA_046538315.1 Syntrophobacteria bacterium | reverse complement strand
AGTAGTCCGTTGTCAGTAGTCCGTTGTCAGTAGTCCGTTGTCAGTAGTCCGTTGTCAGTAGTCCGTTGTATCAATATTTTCATATCCTTAAGTCAGATATCAGTCACCTCGAACTTTTTGGTTGTGAAGCCTATCCTAGAGGGCCAGCGCATTCTCCCCCCCTCGCAGGTTGACACTGGGACAGACTTCACACCGTGGGCACACTAGGTCTCCGCTTTCATGATATTGCCACTGCTTTTTTTCACATTCCCCCTTTTCAAAAGCGGCGGTTCAAAGGGCCGTTTCGTGATTCACTGTTAACAGAAGGCTCGGGGCAATTAACCGTATTCTCCAGTTTTGGCAACGGACAACTGACAACGATCAACGGACAGTATTCAAAGGGTAAGAATCATTGACACCAACCCATGTTTCTTCTTATAGTTCGGCCGGAGTCAGCAGTCAGCGCGAAACTATACCCATTGGCCAGGCAACTGATCATGTTTGTCGATAGCCACTGTCACCTGTATCTGGAAAATTTCCTCTCAGAGCGAGGTGGAATCGTGACGCGGGCTCGGCAGGCGGGAGTCGATCAAATGATCACTGTGGGTACCGACCTTCCCGGCTCACATCCGGCGGTTGCCCTGGCCGAGACCTACCCGGGTCTCTATGCCACAGTGGGCATTCACCCCCACAATGCCTGCAAGCTTTCGGCGGCGGCTACCCGGGAGTTGGCCCGCCTGGTCCGCAACCCCCGGCTGGTGGGCTACGGTGAGGTCGGCCGGCAGACGACAGCAAACAGCCGCCGGATCTTCAGACTCCCAGATCAAGGCGAGCTAACGGTGCGTGACCAGGATGAGTAACGCTCGGAGCAACGGAGACTTTATCCTCGCCTCTGCTTCACCACGGCGTCAGCAACTGTTGCGCCAGGTGGGACTTTTTTTTCACGTCGTGCCCAGCAGGGTGAGGGAAGTCAACCATACGAAGATGGATCCCACAAGCCACGTCCTCCACTGGGCCGCGGCCAAGGCCGGGGAGGTGGCCCAGCGCTATCCACGAACGTGGGTACTGGGTGCAGATACCATCGTTGTGCTTGACGAGCAAATCCTGGGAAAACCGGCACATCCCGCTGACGCTGTAAGGATGCTCTCGCTGTTGAGCGGCCGCAGTCACCGGGTGATCAGCGGGCTCTGCCTCCAGCTCCGGCATGGCCAAGTGGAAGAGCGTGTTTGGGTGGAAACGGTGGTGTTCATGAAGCGGCTCGGAGCTGAAGAGATTCGAGGCTACGTTGCAACCGGCGAGCCCCTGGACAAGGCGGGGGCATACGGCATCCAGGGTATCGGCGGCTGTCTGGTCCAGCGCATCGAGGGGTCCTACTCAAACGTGGTAGGTCTGCCCCTGTGCGAAATGGTGGATTTGTTGCGTCGCCATGAGGTGGCCGATCCTTACAAGATATCAAGCTAACCGGTCAAACACCGGAGGATCTTGACAGGCGGCACCAGGCAATTTTGTGTCGCTTTGGGGTTCGGGCCCCGTGAGTTGCTTGTTGTCAGTTGTCCGTCGCAAATAGTTGAAAAATCGGTAACTTGGTAGAGCCAGGCCCCATCATACGAGATGCATCGTTTGTCTGCCAGGGGCAACGAAGCGGAGATGCAACTGACTACTGACAACGGACGCCCTCGGAGATGTTATCTTGGCTCTGCGGGGCATTGTTTCCACTTGCACGTTGCCTGTGCAAGTCGCCTGCTGAGCAGAGGAGGTTCCATGTACTCTATTGCCGCCAACCTGGAGCGGGTGCGGGAGCGGATCGCCGATGCCGCCATCCGCTCGGGGAGGTCGCCGGACTCGATCAAACTGGTGGGAGTTACCAAGACCGTCGACTTTGAGCGTATCAAGGAGGCCGTTGCAGCAGGTCTGGATATTCTGGGGGAAAACTATGTCCAGGAAGCCAGAGAAAAAATTGGACAGCTGGAAAAGCAGGTGAGCTGGCATCTCATCGGTCGGTTGCAAACCAACAAGGCAAAATATGCAGTCAAGCTCTTTGACGTGATCGAGACCGTGGATTCCATGAAGCTGGCGGTGGAGTTGAACCGGCGCGCCCAGAGCCTGGGGCGCGTAGTTCCCGTTCTCGTCCAGGTAAACCTTGCGGGCGAGAAAAGCAAGGCCGGCCTTCCCCCTTCCGAGACCATCTCTTTCGTGCAGCGCATTGCCGAGCTTGGTCACCTCCGGGTCCGGGGGCTCATGACCATGCCTCCTTTCTTTGACAACCCTGAACGCGCCAGACCTTATTTTCGCCAGCTGCGGGAACTCTGCCGGTACGTAGATGCCGCCGGGATCCCCGGTGTCGAGATGACCGAAATTTCCATGGGCATGTCGGGGGATTTTGAGGCTGCGGTGGAGGAGGGAGCAACGCTCGTACGTATTGGAACGGCTATTTTCGGCCGACGGCCGTAAGCCGCTGCCGCATCACTTCATACAAGGCCATCGCCCCGGCTGCTGCCGCGTTCAATGAATTCAGCTGGCCGCCCTGCGAAATGGCAGCAAGGACATCACAGCTTCGCTTCACCAGAGGCCGAATGCCGCTGGATTCGCCTCCGATGACCAGGGCGGTGGGCTGGCAAAGATCGAGATCATACAGGGCCCGATCGCCTTCCATAGTCAGTCCCACAATCCAGACTGCTTCTCTTTTCAGATGCTCCAGTGTCTGCTTGACATTGGTGACGCGAGCAACCCGAGTGTATTCCAGAGCTCCGGCAGAAGCCTTGTACACCGCAGCCGTCAACGGAGCAGCCCGGTCTTTTGGCACAACCACCCCGTGAACCCCGCACACATGGGCTGTTCGTATCAAGGCGCCGAGGTTCTGGGGATCCTGGATTCCGTCCAGCACGAGTATCAAGGCCGGCCCTTCATCGGAAGCCGCTTTGACAATGCTTTCCAGCTCGGCGAAAGAATATGCCGAGACCAGAGCCACAATCCCCTGGTGAGCTCTAGTTCCTGCCCTCTCGTCCAGACGCCGGCGCTCGTAAAATCGCACCCTGATATCCAGCGAACGCGCCGCAACCAGGAGCTCGCGTACGGCCCGGCTCTGACCGCTCCGGTTCACCCAGAGCTCTCGAATGCGCCGACCGCGCGTTGCGAGTGCTTCTCGAACCGGATGGATGCCGTAGAGAATCTCTATCATGGCGGAGAGCGGTATCCGCACCAACCGGATACCGGGGGGATAACCAGTTGTACAGGATCGCCGTTGGCGGGTTACATCTTTTGTTCAATGCGGTTGGAGCAGGTGCAGGAGCCGGGGAAGAACGGCCTTGCGGCAGCAGCGTGCCGCCAGGACAATGGCTGTCAATGCCTTGAGCGCTTGCTCAAAAACATCGTTGATGATCACGTAGTCGTACCATGGCGCCTCCTGCATCTCGCGGGCGGCATTTTCCAGCCGCTCCTCCATGTCCGCCTCTGCTTCGGTGCCCCGCAGCTGCAGTCTCCCTTTCAGGCTTTCCCGGTCCGGCGGCACAACGAAAATGAACCAGGCC
>JBKHJD010000247.1:0-3514 GCA_046538315.1 Syntrophobacteria bacterium | reverse complement strand
TCCAACATTCCATTATTCCATTATTCCAATTGTGAGCGGAGCGAACTAAGTTCATGCTTCGGTGCTCGAACGAGCGCACCTTCTCGACCCTTGAGATGCCTTCACATTAGTGATACATCGTGCAGGGGAAAGGAGACTGCAATGGAAATTCCCACAGCTTGTACTCTTGGCTGCCCTGATGGTTGCTCGCTGCTGGTTAGTGTTCAGACCGACGGCACCATAAGAATCAGAGGCAATCCGCATCATCCGGTCACGGCCGGTTTCACCTGCCCCAAAATACGTCATTTCGCCCACAGATTGCACAGCCCGGACCGCATCACAAGACCCATGCTGCGCAAAAGAGGAAGCTGGATGGCTATTGAGTGGGAAGAGGCACTTGGGCTCTGCGCGGAAAAACTGCAGCACTACCGTAAACAGCCTGAATCTATTCTCCAGATTCATGGACACGCTGACAAGGGTATATTGAGCCTCGCCAGTGATCTTTTCTTTGCCGGGCTCGGCACCACCCGGGTGAGAGGCTCTCTTTGTGACGGAGCCGGGATTGCCGCGTGCATCACTGATTTCGGCTCTCTGGACAGCAACGATATTCTTGATCTTGCCAATGCTCGCTGGATAGTCAACTGGGGCAAAGATCTCGGTCGCAGCTCCACCCACGTGGCGGCCCTCGTGCGCCGTGCGCGTCAGAAGGGCGCGCGGGTTCTCACTGTTTCACCCGGCGGGGATGACAACCGGAACTTTTCCGACATCTCTGTCCGCATACGACCGGGCACAGACCGCTTCCTCGCTCTTGCGGTAACAAGCCTTTTGCTCGAGCGTGACATGATCCCTGCCAAAATCCTGAAGCGTACCAGGAACTCGCCGGCCTTCCTGGAACTGATCGCCGGCAGATCGCTCTCCGAGCTTGCCGCAGCCTGCGGTGTCACCCGGGCTCAAGTGGAACAGTTGTTCTCCTTTTACAGGCAGGCGGAACCGGTAGCCACACTGATCGGCTGGGGCCTGCAGCGATACCAGTACGGTGGCGAAAATATCCGCTTTATCAATGCCCTTGCTCTGCTCTCGGGAAACATTGGTCTTTCTGCAGGAGGAATATATTTCAACATATCTTCCAAGCGGAACTTCAACCTTCACTGGATCAAGGATCTAACCGGGCCCAGCGCCAGGAGCCTTCGCCTTCCCACCATCGGCCGGGATATACTTCAGGCGAAAAATCCCCCGATTCACATGATCTGGGTGAATTGCTGCAATATCGCAAACCAGGCCCCTGATGCCCATGAAACTGCCCGGGCCTTCCGTGCCACCGAGTTCAAGGTGGTTGTGGACGCCTTTATGACAGATACCGCCGAGCACGCCGACCTCTTTCTGCCGTGCGCCCTGATGTTGGAAAAAGAAGACATAGTGGGATCATTTTTGCACAACTACGTCCAGTATGCCCGGCCGGTACGCCAGCCCCCCGGCCAGGCACGAAGCGACTACTGGATTCTCTCCGAGTTGGGCAAAAGGGTTGATCCACCCATCCTTTTGCCGCCAGCCGACCGGTTTATGCGGGCTTGCCTGGACTCACCTTATCTGGACATAACCCTCGAGGATCTCCGTCAACGAGGTTTCATCCGGGCAAAACGGCCCGCAGTTGCCTACGCCGACCTCCATTTTGCCAACCCCGATGGAAAGTACAACCTGCCGACCTCTCTCCATAAAGAGCCATCACCTTCTCCCGAGTTCCCCCTGCGGCTGCTCACCCTCATCCGCAGGGAGTTCCTTCACTCACAAATACTGCCCCACGAACATGAGCCTGTGCCCCCTGTCTGGATCGCGCCAGACAACCCTGCCCTGCAAGAACTGGATCTAGACAAGGACGTCTTCCTCGCCTCGCCGCAGGGCCGTCTCAAGGTGGAGGTCAACTATGCCCCTGATCTCCATTCCGAGGCCGTCGTCTATCGCCGGGGCGACTGGATGAAGCTCGGCGGAGGAGTCAACCAGCTCATTGCTGCCAGGGTTACCGACATGGGTGACGGTGCTGCGTTTTACAGCCAGTGGGTGAGGCTGGAGAATTGAAACTACGCTCGTAATGTTAGAAGGGTTGGCCGGAGCTTTCCTTTTGCGAGATCGGTTGCTTTCTTGGTCCCGTCAGTTGTCCGTTGTCAGTAGTCCGTTGTATCAATATTTTCATAGGCTGAGGCCAGATATCAGCACACGCGAACCTTCTTGCTCTCTACTTGAAGGAACCGCATTTCGCGGTTGTAGCAATAGACAACTATCCTCTGTCACTTACGGCTTGGAATTCGAAAAACCCTGTGTTACATTCACCACCTCCCGCAAATTAGAAGTACCTGTTCGACATGTTCCCGGCCGAGATGCAGGAACCAGTATGATCCAGATTCTCGATCTGAAAAACTACGATGTTTTCGCGGAGCTGGATCTGACCGAACTGGGCTTGCTGGCCAAAATCGCTCAGGCGGTCAATGGGGTCGAAGGTGAGGTCCTTATTCAGGCCGGTCTGCCTGCCCGCACCCTCTATGTCCTGCGAGAGGGCAACCTCATGGTCGCCTTTCCGGACGGTCGCGCCATTACGCTTCATCGCCCCGGCGAGGTGGTGGGATGGTCGGCTTTCGTAAGTCCCGCGAGCTACACGGCATCGGTTATCTGCCTCACCGACAGCACGCTCATCGCCTTTCCCGGCAGGGAGCTGTTGCGTCTGGCACAAATCAACGCGGCCACAGGGACCAAAATCATGCGCAAGATCTCCCAGGTGGTGAGCAAGCGCCTGCCCTATATATCAGAAGAGGACAGGCGAAGACTTCAAGGGGCAAGGTAGAACCATGGAGGGCTTTGCCGCAATTACCGGTGCCAATGGCTGGCTGATTGCACTGCTGGGGGTCTGTGTTGTCTTCTCCGGGTTGGCCTCCCTGGCCCTTCTCATCTCTTTATTTCCGCGGGCACTGTACTGGTGGAATACCCGATCTGACCGCTCTGTCGTTGGCCGGCTTGCTGGCGTATTCAAACGCCAACGCCGCAGGGTGCCTTCGGCCAACGCACCTCCCACCGAGACGCTGGAGGCGGCTGACCTGGACGACACTGAGGCAGCGCTGCGCATGCTTACCTCCCGCCTGGGCGAACCCTTCAAGCTTCCTCGGCTCCTGGAACTGGCTGAACACCGGGGCCTGGCCAGACCTCACGCCGCCATCAATCGTTTGCTCCTGAAAGGGACTATCACAGGCGGCCCCGATGGGCTTTTCCGCTGGGCGAACAGAGCCGACGGCAAGGGGCCGTCTCATCCCGGCAAAGGAGTTCCACAGTAGAACCTTGCTTTGAGCCCTGGGTGCGAGGAACTTCATGGAAATTCTGCTCAATTTCCTGGAAAACACCGGTTTCGCAATGGCCGACTACCGCCATTTGATCATGATCACCGTGGGGCTCCTCTTCATCTATCTGGCCATCGGCAAGCACTACGAGCCCTTGCTTCTGGTCCCCATAGGCTTCGGCATCCTGTTAGGCAACGTTCCTGTCTTCAAAGGCC
>JBKHJD010000246.1:0-3514 GCA_046538315.1 Syntrophobacteria bacterium | reverse complement strand
TCGCCAAAAGGCTAATGAATACAACAAATTGTACAAATTCCGAGACGTCTAATTAATCACAGCGGCACGGAGAGCACAGAGGGAACTTCCTTTTTGCCCGAGGAGTAATACATCTCCTCTGTGTGGTCTGCCTCCCCGTGGTTTCTTTCTTTCACCCTGTGACAGCGCGAGGTAAGACGAGATGATAGCTTGCTTCCGCAGCACCTGTCCGGTCACGTAACGAGCTAGAGGATATAGCGGCTCAGATCCTCGTCCTCGACGATATCCTGGAGCTTTTCCCGCACGTATTCTTGGGTGATGATGATCCGTTGGTTCTTCAGGTCATGAGCGCTGAAGGAGATTTCATCCAGCAGTCTTTCCATCACCGTGTGCAGCCTGCGCGCGCCGATGTTTTCGGTGCGGCTGTTGACATCATGGGCAATCTGCGCCACCTCTTCCACAGCATCGTCCTGGAAGACCAGTTCAATACCCTCTGTGGCCATCAGCGCCTCGTACTGGATGGTCAGGGCATTTTCCGGCTCCTTGAGAATAAGGGTGAAGTCCTCCTTGCTCAACGAGTCCAGTTCCACCCGGATGGGAAAGCGCCCCTGGAACTCCGGCATCAAATCCGAAGGCTTCGAGGCGTTGAAGGCTCCCGAAGCGATGAACAGGATGTGGTCGGTACGGACCATTCCGTACTTGGTATTCACCGTGGAGCCCTCGACGATGGGCAGCAGGTCCCGCTGCACCCCCTCACGCGACACATCCGGTCCCCGGGTGGTTTCGCGGGAGGCTATCTTGTCGATTTCGTCGAGGAAAATAATGCCGGAGTGCTCTACCCGTTCTACAGCCGCTTTGACCACCTTGTCCATGTCGATAAGGCGCTGGGCTTCCTCCTGGGTAAGAATCTCCAGAGCTTCCGGAACCTTGACTTTGCGTCGTTTGGTGCGGTTGGGCAGCATGTTGCTCAGCATCTCCCGAAGATTGATATCCATCTCCTCCATACCGGCACTGCTGAAGATCTCAATCATCGGATAGCTGCGGTCGGCAACCTCCAGGTCCACAAAGCGATCATCCAGGCGGCCCTGCCGCAACAGCTGGCGCAGCTTGTCCCGGGTCTTCCCGGCTGCTTCGCCTTCGGGCCGCTCGACATACGATTCCACCTGCCCTTCACTTTGCGGGGAGCGCTCCGGGCTTCTCTCCCCCGGCAGCAGGATGTCCAGGGTCTTCTCCTCGGCTATCTCTCTGGCGCGACCTATCACCCTTTCCTGTTCTTCGGCCTTCACCATGTTCACCGCCAGTTCGGTGATATCGCGAATCATGGACTCGACGTCTCGTCCCACGTATCCGACCTCGGTGAACTTGGAGGCCTCGATCTTCAGAAACGGTGAATGGGCCAGTGAGGCCAGGCGGCGTGCGATTTCAGTCTTTCCCACGCCGGTGGGCCCGATCATGATGATGTTTTTCGGCGCGATCTCATCCCTGAGATGCTCCGGCACCTGCTGACGTCGCCAGCGATTCCGCAACGCGATCGCCACCGATCGCTTGGCGTTTTTCTGACCTACAATGTATTTGTCCAACTCCCTGACGATTTCGGGAGGTTTCAAAGGCCTCATAGTCCTACGTCATCTCCTCGAAGACAAAGTGTTTGTTTGTGTATATGCACAGATCCGCAGTGATGTCCATTGCCGCCCTGACAATCTCGCCAGCACTGAGATCGGTATGCTGTACCAGGGCGCGCCCGGCCGCCAGGGCATAGGGCCCGCCGGAGCCGATAGCCAGCAGGCCGTCGTCGGGTTCTATCACATCCCCGGTACCGGAGATGACCAGGGAATTGTCCTGGTCCACGGCAACCAGTAGCGCCTCCAGCCGGCGGAGCACCTTGTCGCTACGCCAATCCTTGGCCAGTTCAACAGCAGCCCGGCGCAGGTTGCCGCTGTACTGTTCCAGTTTGGCCTCGAAACGCTCGAACAGAGTAAAGGCGTCCGCAGTGGTGCCGGCAAAACCCACGATCACCCTGCCGTGGTACAGACGACGCACTTTGCGGGCCTGATGCTTGACGACGGTCTCTCCCACGGTCACCTGACCGTCGCCTGCAACCACAACCTGTCCCCGATGCCGCACCGCAAGAATTGTTGTTCCCGTCATGACCCTATCCAGATGAGTAAAGTCAGTCGTCCGTTGTCAGTAGTCCGTTGCATCACTGTTTTCAGAGGTTCAGCTCAGAGATCAGCCGGCTGAAACTTTTTTGTTTATCTAGCTCAACTGGCGGTATCTTCCGGGTCTGACAACGGACAACAAGCAACGAACACTACTGGTCGTCAGTCGTCCGTTGGATCAAAATTTTCGTTGATCCAGTTCGGATATCACCCGGCTCGAGCCTTTCTGTGGGAGCGGCTTTCCAGCCGCGATTGACAACCAGCCCAATGGAAAGGTATCGCGGCTAAAAGCCACTCCCACAGTATTGATTCAACCCCACGGTGTCACCTGTGGGTAAAAGTCAGCTTTCCTCGGGTATCTCTGCTTTGGCCTGACGCCGCAGGCGACTGCGGGGATGTGCCTTATCGTATTCTGCCATGAGTTTGTCCACGCTCAGGTGGGTGTAACGCTGGGTCGTAGACAGGCTTACGTGGCCCAGCATCTCCTGCACAGCCCGCAGATCGGCCCCTGCATCGAGCAGATGGGTGGCGAAGGTGTGCCGCAGCCCATGAGGACTCAGCGGCCTGTCAAGACCGCACCTCCGGATATGCTTTTTTACCAGACGCCCGATGCTCCTGGAGCTCAAACGACCACCCCGGTTATTCAAAAAGAGCGCCCCGCTTTCTTGCCCGGCAGCCGGCAGTTCCCCCCTCCTCCGCAGGTAGGTGCCCAGGGCCTGCCGTGCCTTGCTGCCGATGGGAACCACCCTCTCCTTGCCGCCCTTGCCGACTGCCCTGATAATACCGAGCTCCAGGTCAATGCTCGGCATATCCAGGCCGGCCAGCTCGCTCACCCGCAGCCCGCAGGAGTACAGAACTTCCAGAATTGCGCGGTCACGGCAGCCCAGAATCCCTTCCGTATCCGGGCCCTCCATAAGCCGGAAGGCCTCGTCCACCGGCAGAAACCTGGGTAGATCCTTTCCCATCCTGGGGGCGGAGACCATCTCGGCAGGGTTGGTTCTCAAATGTCCCTGCCGGATAAGATAAGAAAAAAAGGAACGCAGCGCTGAGAGTTTCCGGGACACGGTCCTCCTGGCAGTGCGGCGATACAGCGAGGCAAGGTACGCGCGTACGTCCAGATGACTCACCTGTTCCGGCCGCACATTCTCTGCATCCCGCTCCCCCGATGTCCGCGCGGCCGTCTCGGTGAGAAAGGAGACAAAGCCGCGAAGGTCGTTCTCGTAACTCCTCAGGGTGTGGGGAGAGTAATTCCTTTCCACTCTCAGGTAGCGGACGAAGTCCTTGAGCGCCCTCTCCATCTTCGCTCTCCGCATAAGTAGCCAAAAAACTTTTTACTAGCATATGCTCAAAAGACTAATCAATGAAAAAGTGTCCCA
>JBKHJD010000245.1:0-3524 GCA_046538315.1 Syntrophobacteria bacterium | reverse complement strand
ATGTATACACTGCCCTCAACCTCCAGACCCATTTCAGTCACTTCGTGACCCGCCACTGTCCTGAGGCACTTGATCCGGACAAGGTGGATTATTACTTCCTGGAGGAACTCTGCCGTCTCAATGCTGACGAGACTTTTTTCAAAGGAGTGGAGGACAACGATCCAGGCTCTCTTCATCCCTACCTGGTGAAGTACGCTATTTTATATTTCGACAGTGATTTTGATGCGGGCTTCGCCTGGAACGAATACGTCCAGGATTTCATGGGGCGCCGCCGATTCGCCCAGGCACCTGCTCATTCTGGCGGCAAAACCACGAAAGAGGCGTGCCGATGCCTCGGGATACAGCCAACTGATTTCAAGAAGATGGACCGCAATGACCTGACCCGCCGCTACAGGAAACTCGCAAAAGAGGCGCACCCCGATAGAGGCGGTGATCAGCAAAGGTTTGTTGAAATCAAGGAAGCCTATGAATGCCTTTTGAAGCAAAAAGCGAGCTCTGCGTGAGATGGAAAAGGGAGTACTCTTCGTCTGTCTCGGAAACGCCAGCAGGAGTGTCATGGCAGAGGCCCTGGCACGGCACTACTGGGCGCAGACCATGACAGTGGCCTCAGCAGGTGTCAGCCCCCTCGGATATATACCGCAAGAGACCATACAAGTCCTGGAAGAGGCGGGAATCTCCACCCGCGGACTTCGCTCCAAAAGAATTGCAGAGATAGAAATCGAGGACTTCCAGTTGATTCTGAACCTTGCCGCCTACCCCCTGGAAGAAAGCCTTGCCTCCTCCTTCAAGGGCAGGGTGATCCACTGGAACGTAAGAGATCCGTACCGGGGAAACCTGGATGCGTTCAGGCAGGCGAGAAACGCCATAGAGTGGCTGGTCACAGAGAAGCTGCCCTGGTGGTTCGGGGAAGTTGCTGACTCTTCAGACACGAGGGATCGAGCGTGATGATCGCCGAACAACTCAAGACAGGTATAACCAGGGCTATCTGGGAGGTCGACGTAGCCTCCTTACCCGGGTGGAAGGCCAGGTGTATCGGAGGCCTGCGAGTGGTATATGTGGTCGTACGTGACCTGAGTGAAGGGCAGCTCACCCTTCGCGCCATGAGTCTGGTCTATACCACACTGCTTGCCCTGGTGCCGTTGCTCGCCGTGAGTTTCTCCATTTTGAAAAGCTTTGGGGTGCACAACCAGATCGAGCCCGTGCTGCTCAGGTTCCTGGCGCCGCTGGGAGAGAAAGGCATCGAGATCAGCTCTCGTGTCATTGGATTCGTGGATAATGTCAAAGCCGGGGTCCTGGGCTCTGTTGGCCTTGCGCTTCTCATCTACACCGTCATCTCCTTGATCCAAAAGATCGAGCGAGCCTTCAACTATACCTGGCATGTCAAGCAGAGCCGTCCCTTTGCGCAGCGCTTCAGCGACTACCTGAGCGTAACCCTGATTGGGCCGGTCCTTCTATTTTCCGCACTCGGTATCACGGCCTCCGTGATGAGCACCGCGGTGGTGCAGAAGCTGGTGGCCATAGAACCGTTCGGCAGCCTTTTAACCATGGCCAGCAAACTGCTTCCCTACTTCCTAACCATCACCGCGTTTACCTTCGTCTACATTTTTGTCCCTAACACCAAGGTACGCTTTCGCTCTGCCCTTATTGGCGCCGTTATCGCCGGCAGCCTGTGGCAGCTTACCGGCTGGGCGTTCGCTTCCTTTATCGTGACTTCCACCAGGTACACGGCGATTTACTCGAGCTTCGCCATTCTCATCATGTTCATGATCTGGCTCTACCTGAGCTGGCTTATCTTGCTGGTGGGTGCGAGCATTTCCTTCTATCACCAGCATCCCGAGTCGCTGAGCCTCCACTGGCACGAGCTGAAACTGGGCAGCCGGTTGAAAGAGGAAGTGACGCTGCTTGCAATGTTCCTGATCGGGCAGAGCTACTATGAGCGCCGCCCCGCCTGGACCCTGGAAGACCTTGCCCGGCGTCTCGGCATTCCAGGGGAGACACTGGAATCCACCCTTGAGGCCCTGGAGCGATCCGGGATTATAACCCAAACCGGCCAGGACCCCCCAGGCTACCTCCCCGCCCTGCCCCCGGATGACACCAACCTCAAGGAAGTGCTGGATGCCGTTCGTGGAATGCCTCAACATTCCAGCATAAGTATGGAGGAACGTGCAATCTCGCCGGCAGTGGCGGAGCTCGTAGATCAGCTGGACCAGGCTATTGCCGAGGCGCTTCGAGGTCGTACGCTCAAGAACCTGGTGCTGTCGGATCAGCCGCCTCGTGCCTCTGTCAGTCGACCGTTGGGGGAACAGGCGGCAACCTCACAGAACAGCCGCAAGGTGTGAAGGTGCTGAGGGGAAGGTGGGGCAAACAGAAAACAAGGGGTCCGGACGATAGCGGTGTGGTTCCGGCTATGTCCGGTCCCCTTCCAGTCTACGCGGTTGTGACAGGAATCTTGCGAGGTTTAGCTTTTTCCGCCTTGGGCAGTACCAGGCGAAGAGTACCGTCTTTCATTGTGGCGCTGATTTTGGCTTGATCAATCCGATCGGAAAGAGTGAAGTCCCGGTGAAACCTGCCGGTTTCATACTCCTGGAGCAGAATCTGTTCCTGTTCTCCCCGCTGGTCCTCAACCTCGCCGGCAATGGTAAGCTGTCCTTCGTGCAGATCAATACTCACGTGATCGCTGCTCACCCCCGGCATGTCGGCGAGAAGGGTGATTGCATCCTCTGACTCGAAAATATCCACTGCCGGGAGGTAAACAGGGCCTGGTCGAGTTTGTTCACGGTCGGTTTGCAGTTCCTGTTTGTTCCGGAGTTGCAGTTCTTTTTCGGCCATGATCTCTACCTCCTGTTCGATTCTATATCGATTGGCTCAGACGGATTTTACCTCGATCTGTCGTGGTCTTGCTTCAGCAGCCTTCGGCAAGGTTATGGTGAGAACTCCGTTTTTGCAAACTGCGGAGACGTTATTGGTATCCACCCGCCCGGGCAAAGAGACGATACGCCGGAAAATCCCTGCCTCTCGCTCCCTGCGGTGATAGGAGACTTTTTCGCCTTCGATGGCAATTTTTCGTTCGCCCTTGATAATCAGATTGTTGTCCTTTGTGGTTATTTCGATGTCCTGCGAGGCGACCCCTGGGAGTTCAGCCCGGATATAGAAGTTCTCTGCATCTTCCGACATGTTGATCGCCGGGAATACGCCTGCATCCCTCACACCCCTTCGCGATCCGAAAAAGGAATCCATAAGACGGTTCATGTCCCTCTGCAGCCTTTCCATCTCCGGGAAAGGCTCCCTTTGCCAGCCAAACAATCCCGGTTTCCATCTCAGAATAGCCATGGTTCTTTTCCTCCTTTCCGCATCATTGATCAAGAGGGTAGCAGCAGGGTTAAACCCTTTTGACCACATCAAAAATAAGGAGCCTCCCTGGTCCTGTCAAGTGGCACAGTATATCGTTTTTTTTGAAAAACAGGACTTGAGAACTTAGTTCGCTCCGCTCACAATTGGAATAATGGAATAATGGAATAATGGAA
>JBKHJD010000015.1:0-15974 GCA_046538315.1 Syntrophobacteria bacterium | reverse complement strand
GGCAAAGTGAGGCCGGAAATCCGTGGTCGAAAGAATGAACCGAGAAAGCTCCCTGCGTACCCAGCGGCGATCGGTGATGATGCCGCGTCGCACCAACATGCCAACACCCTGGAGGGAGGCGTCGCGAACTTGCCAGTAATGGTGGTCTTTCAAGGCAAACAGCACCTCGGCCACCTGTCCATTGTTCCCTACAGCTCCCAGGGCCAGAGCTGCCTCCCTGACAACTTCAAAAGAGCGATCTTTGATGAGCCCCAGAAGCCGCTCGGTTATCGCCTGCCTCTGGAGGAGCCTGTCAGCGAAATGGGCCATGGTGCAGGCGGCCTGGCCTCGCACTTCATAGTAGCCGTCACCCAGGGCCTGAAAAACGTGGCCTTCCACCTCTGGTCCCCATCTGTTCAGTATCCGCAGGGCAATGAGAATATTGCGACGGATAAAGCCCACCTGCCGGTAATCTCCCCCGAACAAACGTTGAATCCTGGTTGCCGGAGTTCGATCAGCCAGCAGATGGAGCATTGATGGCAGTTTCTCCTGGTGTTTGAGAAGCCCGATGAGCTTTACCCCCAGGTTACGTTCAGGCCAGTGGGGCGAGGTGAGCAGGGAGGCAGCCCGATGGCGATAGTAATCCAGATCGTCAGCATCGCCGATCACGTGTTCAGGCTCATAGCATTCCTGCTCGTTTTCCCAGGCACGCCGCAAAACATCCAGCAGCTGGGTATTGCTCAAGAGTCTTTCCAGGGGCCGTAACGGGGTATCATCCCGGAAACTCTCGGGAAGTCCAGTTCCAAGGATCTCCGCAGCGATATGTTTCAGGGCGTCATGCCTCATGAAGGCACGGGAGCTTTTGCCGAGTTCATCCAGACGCTCCGGCGAATCGAGCAAGGCGAGAATTTTTGCCGCCAGAGTTTTCCCCTCAACCTTCTCCAGCAGTACCCCATCTTCCATAACGGTATCTTCATAGATCACCTCGGCGGCGCCGGCCCGCTTCATAGCTCGAGCATTCATGACCTGATGGTCCCCGGGCAAATTGCCCTTGGGAATGATCAGCGCCGCCTTGCCCATTGCCGAGATCTCATTGAGGCTGCCGGCCCCGCCACGGCAGACCACAAGATCACTGGCCGCATAGATGTCGCCGATGTTATGAAAAAAGTCCTGGACGTAGTAGAAAGAGGCGATTTCCTCACGCTCTCGGTCACTGTACGTGGAGTGCAGCCGCTGGTTCGTATCCTCCCTGGCGTGGTAGTCCGGACCGTTCATGAGACCCACGCCATGTATGACACAGATATCGTGCCGCCGGGGCCTCAGGTAGCCCAGGGCATCCACCAGGGCACGATTGATGGTGCGTGCTCCCTGGGAACCGCCGAAGGCGAAGATCACCCTTCTGCCCGGAGGAAACGGGACCGGCACGGAACTTTGACTCTCACGGATAACTGATTGTCGCACCGGATAGCCTACCACCACACCGTTCTCCGGGAAAAAGTCCTTGGACTCGGGAAAGGTGAGCAGCGCCTTGTCAGCCAGACGGCCTATGAGGCAATTGAGTTTTCCAGGCACACTGTTCTGCTCATGGATGAAAATCCGTGCCCGGCTCATACCCAGGATGCGCATCAGGGCATTGGCAAAGATGATCGGAGCGCTCACGTATCCTCCCGTGCCGATAATCATTCCGGGACGAAAGGTCCCAATCAGATACACTGATTGCAAGATTCCTACCAGCAAGGAGCAGACAAAACGTACCAGGGCCGCAGAGGGTCGAAAGCCGGGAAAAGCGCAGGCCCGCACATAGCGAATGGGATAGCCGGCCCGGGTGGCTATCACCGACTCGGCCTTCCCCTGCAACCCCACGTAAAGAAAGCGGGCACTCGGGTTTTTCTGCTTGATTACCTCAGCTATGGCAATCGCCGGGTTCACGTGGCCACCGGTACCCCCTCCGGTCAAAATCACCCGGTCAGTCCCGGCTGGCTTCCTGCCCGAAAATCGAGCCCAATAGCCCAGGGTGAGAAAGAACACCACCATGCCGGAAACTGCTGCAATGCCCAGGGCGGCCACATCACCCCAGTCGAAGAGCAGCTGGGGTAGAGGTGCCAGCAACCAGCTCCCGTTGATCCGGGCAAACACTGCCCAGGCGGTCAGGCCCCCCGCAGCGCTTGCCAGAGCTGCGGCGAGGACCGTAGTGCCGAGATCCTGCCAGCCGATCCCCTTCTGGCCGACCCGACGCAGCTCCGTGTTGAAGGCGGTGAACAGCAGGCCACCATTCAGAGTAAAGGAAATGGAGGAGGCAAGCGCCAGCCCTCCGTGTCTGAGCGAGGTTCGGACCAGGAGCAAACTCAGCCCCACATTGACCACTGCACAGGCCAGCGAGCTGTAGAGGGGTACCTGATTTTTGGCCAGAGCCGGGTAGATACGGCTGTAGAGACTCCAGAGCCCCATGCCCAGGAGCCCCAGGGAATAGAAGGAAAATGCCCAGGCTGTGAGGTCTACAGATGTCTCGTCAAAGGCGCCGCGCTGGAACACCACCGAGGTGATGGGCCCGGCCAGCGCCACCAGGAACGCGGTGAGAGGAAACATGAAGGCGACATTGTAGCGCAGTCCGGTTATCACCGTGTTGCGGAAAGAGAGCCAGTCGCCCCGCTGTGCCTGATCGTTGAGCTCGGTGACACCCGCCCTCCCTGCGGCCAGTCCAAAAATGGCATTGGGCAACTGGACGAGCCGTTGGGCAAAGTAGAGGGCGGCGATACTGCCAGGAACCAGAAATGAGGCCAGGAGGCGATCCACCACCTCCACCGTTTTGCTGGCCAGGGACTGCAGTAGAATCCAGCCCGATTGCCGTCCCACCTCCTGGAGCTCGGGAGCAGGCTCGGCTCTACGGACAATATACCGCATGCCCAGGTTACCGCGCCGCGAGGCCCGGATGAGCACGGGAACCTGGAAGACAAACATCAAGATCCCCCCCAGGGCAAACCCCACCGCCATACTGTACATGCCAAGATAGGGCTTGAGAGCAACGATACCCAAAATGACCCCCACACTCAGCATCACCGGTGCCAGGGCATAGGTTGCAGTAGCATCCAGGAAGAGCAAGAGCCCGCCTACAAAGGAGGCCAGGCCTATTGCCACCATAAAGGGCAGGATGAGATAGGTCATCACCTCAGCCTGGTGAAACTCGCTGGCGGCGAGACCGGCCCCGATCACCCGAACCAGTCTCGGGGTCAGCAGGTAGAAAAGCCCCATGATCAGCAACAGCAGGAGCACCATGAGATTGAAGATGCGAGAGGCCAGGATCCAGGCTCGCCGATACTGGCCAGCGGCGATGAGTTGGCGAAAAGAGGGCAGGAAGGCCTTCTCCACCATATCCTCCCCCAGAACCCGTCGTAGCAGGGTAGGAATGGTAAAAGCGATGGCAAAGATATCCGTGGCCCGACTGGCGCCAAAATAAAAGGCAACCGCAACCTCCCTGAGGAACCCGAATACCCGGGAGATCAGGTTGCCCTGGAGCATTTCGTAAAATTTTCTCGAAAAAGCCTTCCTCATGGACGGTGTTGGTACCGCGTCAACCTCCTCCTGCGAGGGGGGACAGACTTGGAGCTCACTGGCAACCGCCGTTACACGAACTCTGGGCTGTCTGCTGCCAGCACCGGAGAATTTCCCTGGCAGCAATCGCTCCGAAGCGTAAAATCTCGGGAGGTCGAGCAGTTACGTCGACAATTGTAGAGGCTTTGCTGCCGAGCGTCAACCCACCATCAAGGATGGCGTCGAGCTCTGGGCCCAGCTGTCCCAGCACCTCGGCAGCACTGCGGCAGCTGGGGGCATCAGCACGATTGGCACTGGTTGCGGTTATGGGGGTTCCAACTGCCCGGACCAGTGCCTGGGCCACAGGATGCGAAGAAATCCGCACACCCACCTTGCCGGTGCCGGCGTGCAGGCTCGCTGGCAGGTGCTTCGCTGCGGTGAAGACCAGGGTGAGGGGACCGGGCCAAAAGCGCTCCATCAGCTGCGGCACTCCAGTGGGAACCATGTGAACCCACTGCCGGAGTTGGGCCAGATCTGAGACAAGAATGCTCACCGGTTTCCCAGGCGGCCGCCTCTTGAGACGGTATATGTGTTCAACAGCTCCGGGGTGAGAGGCCAGAGCGGCTACGCCGTAGAAGGTTTCAGTAGGAAAGGCCACAATACCGCCAGCGAGGACGATTTCTGCGGCCTGCCCGATGGTTTCCTGGTTCTGAGGGGCCTCTTGAGCCGTCTTGAGAATAAGGGGCATTGCAAAAAAATCACATGTCCCAATCCAGAATGCCGAATGGAGCGAGAAAAGAAGCGGCCGCTTGCCGTTCGCCCTCGAGTTCACCAGGATAGAAAGCGGCATCATATCCCGGGGATTTTCCCAACGGAACCCGGGTGCTGCTGGACTTTGTCGGCACTTTCTGCAACCTTCTCGGCCAGCTCTACCTTGTAACCCTGGAGTCGCTCCTGCAACCCGCGATCTCCCAGTGCCAGGATCTGGGCCGCAAGAACGGCTGCATTTCTCGCTCCGGCTTTGCCTACCGCCATGGTGGCCACCGGTACACCCGCCGGCATCTGGATGGTGGCCAGCAGCGCATCCCACCCACCCAGAGGAGAGGAGGCAATAGGGATACCGATAACAGGGAGGCTGGTTGCCGCCGCCAGAAACCCGGCCAGATGAGCGGCACCACCAGCACCCGCTATCAGCACTTTGAGCCCACGCTGGCTCGCACTGCGGGCATAGTCAGCGACGCGTTGCGGCGAACGGTGGGCGGAAGCCACCGTGATTTCCGCTGAGATGCCGAACCGCTTGAGCATCTCCAGGGTCTCCTGGAGTATGGGGAGATCGGAATCGCTCCCCATGACGATCCCCACGACCGCTTTCTCCGAAGGATTCCCCGGGGGGGCGGTCGGCTCTCTGTCATCTCCCATGCGGCTTACTCCCTGCCAATATCGGTCCGATAGTAGATGCCTTCAAAATGCACCTTTGCCATCTCCCGGTAGCCTGTCTCCCTGGCTTCCTCCAGGGTGTTGCCGCGACTGACAACGCCCAGAACCCTGCCGCCGGTGGTGATCAGTTGCCCGTCTTCGCCAAAACCTGTTCCGGAATGAAAAACCAGACATTCAGGGTCGATGTTATCAACACCCGAAATTGGCACTCCGATCTTGTAGCGTTCAGGATATCCGCGATACCAGCCTTTCTTGCCCCGGGTGCGGCCACTCACGGCGATAATACAGAGCCGATAATCAGGATTCCAGGCAGGCGTGATCTCATGGAGCCGCCCCTGGATAATGGCTTCCGAGATGTCCACCAGATCGTTTTCCAGCCGTGGCAGAATGACCTGGTCCTCGGGATCACCAGAACGGATATTGATCTCAAGCACGTACGGGGTGATCCCGTCTTTCTCCTCCACGAGCATCAACCCTGCATAGATGATTCCTTTGTACACGATGCCGGTCTTCTCTCTGAAGCCGGTCACCAGCGGCAATACGACCCGGTTCATGATGGTCTGGGACATCTCCTCGGTAAGCCAGGGGTGGGGCGAGTACGCTCCCATACCCCCGGTGTTCTTGCCTTCATCGTTATCGCGGGCCCGCTTGTAGTCCTGGGCCGCCGCCATGGGCAAGACCGAGTGGCCGTCGGTGAAGCAAAAAAAAGACAGTTCGCGGCCATAGAGCCTCTGTTCCACCTCGATCTTGGCGCCAGAATCACCGAAAATGCGCCGTTCCATAAGCAGGTGAACGGCCTCTTCAGCCTGGGCGGCGTCCTCGCATACCAGAGAACCCTTCCCCGCAGCCAGGCCGTCTGCTTTTACCACCACCGGATAGCCGACGGAGCGCACATAGTCGCGCGCCTTATCGGGATCCTCGAAGATCTCAAAGGTTGCCACCGGAATGCCGAGCTCCCGCATGATCAATTTTGCATAACATTTAGAGGACTCCAGCTTGCTCGCAGCCTTGCTTGGACCGACAATGTCCATACCCTCTCGCTCCAAGAGGTCGACAATTCCTCCCGAGAGCCAGCTCTCCGGCCCCACAAAAGTAAGGTCAATTTTCTCTCTGGTGACAAATGCCACGATTTCTTCAACGCTACGAGCATTCACACATTCAGCGATCTGGGAGATCCCTGCATTGCCGTGGGCAACGTAAAGCTTCTTCACTCTGGGACTTTGCGAGAATTTCCAGGCAATAGCATGATCCCGCCCGCCGCTTCCGACCACAAGTACCTTCATGCCCTCCCCCACAAACACCAGTCATAGATTGGAAGTTCCGGGAACTGCTCTCCTACCACTGCACCAGCACCATTGCGTCACTACCACATTCAGGGTTCTCCCCCGGGAATCCTGGAGGCCCCGCCGCTGAGTGACGGCTCACCATAACTCAGCGACCTTGAAAGGATTTTTTCACTCGTATGCCGCAGGAAGGTAGCAGAAAGGCCCATGTGAGTCAAATCGAAATTACTGCCAGCGAAGCCGCTGGCCTGAACATGGAGCTATGCGAGGGGGGAACTCCCTACCGGATGGTGCAGCGAGGATGAGCTGCTTCTTTGAATCAGGGCCGTCAGTCGTTACATCCCCGGTGGGGCCACGTGCTCCAGGTAGCGGCTGATGGCGCCGTCATACTCGTGGGTGAGACGGAACACCTTCTTGGCCAAATGAAAGCGGGTTTTGAGACAGAGCTGGCCTTCGTTGGCCCTCATCTCTTCAATGATCGCTTCGTAGTCGCCGGGGTTCACCACCACCGCAACATCCCGAAAGTTCTTGGCAGCGGCCCGGAGCAGCGTAGGACCCCCGATGTCGATGTTCTCCACTGCCTCCTCCAGGGTGCAGCCCTCGCGAGCCACGGCCTTGTCGAAGGCATAGAGATTCACCACCACCATATCGATGACCTTCAGGTGGTGCGCTGCCATTGTTCTCATATGTTCCGTATTGTCTCTCTGGGCCAGGATTCCGGCGTGCACCTTTGGATGCAACGTCTTGACCCGGCCGTCGAGCATTTCGGGAAAACCGGTAAAATCGGAAATCTCCTGAACCGAGACCCCGCCTTCCCTGAGTTGACGCGCGGTACCCCCGGTGGAGAGTAGCTCTACCCCGGATTCCTCTAATGCCTGAGCAAAGTGAAGCAAACCGGTCTTATCAGTCACGCTGAGTATCGCCCGCTGGATCTTGCGCTGCATCATCATCCCCCTTTGGAAGACCAGGCACTAGGCAGTAAGCACTAGGCACCAGAGTGTACACATTTGATTCGCACGCTCATTCGTCGCCCCAACGCATGCTGGTAATTGCAGCCCTGAATCCTTCTGCCATAAACGCACACCCGAGTTCTTGGATGCCTGACTCGAGTTAGAAAGAAAACATGACGGAAGCCTTACGAAGCAAAGGTGCAATGGTCAGAGAGGAAACCCTCGCTGGAAAAACGAAGCCTTCATATCAACCTGTAGTTCCCCCGGTGCCCTGTGCCTCATAGTGCCTAGTGCCTAGTGCCTAGTGTTGCCCGGTGCCTACTGTTGAGACAGCAGCCTGCCGAAAACTTCGTTGGCCGCCCTCAGCGCCTCGGAGTCCGGCGGCAGTTCAACGGTAGGCCTGCCCTCCAGGTCAAAGGTGTGAATCAGCTCGTCTTCAGGGATAACCGCTATGGATTCTGAATCCAGCACCTCCAGCCCCGCAAGAGGAACCTCACCCAGCCCATCGCGGCACTGGTTGACGAGAAGAAACTTCTTCTCAACTCTGATCGCAAGCCGGTCCACCAGCTCAAAGATCCGCCGCGCAGCCAGCAGCCCCCGTTTGCTGGGGTCTGAAACCACAATCAAAAGATCAATGTCCTTGGTGGTGAGTCGGCTGAAGTGCTCCATCCCTGCTTCATTGTCAATGACCAGATAGGCGTAGTTGCCGATCAGGCGGTCGATGAATTTGCTGAGGAGGTTGTTGGCGGCACAGTAACACCCGGGTCCTTCCGGCTGGCCCATAGCGATGAGATCGAACCCATTGGACTCCACCAGTGCCTGCTCCACCTTCATCTCCATGAAGATATCTTTGGTCATCCCCACCGGGACATCCCTGCGCATTTGCTCGCGCGCGTCACCCAGGGTCTCTTCCACGGCGAGGCCAAGTACCTCGTTGAAGTTGGCATTCGAGTCTGCATCCACCGCCAGAACAGGGGTCATATGATGCTCAACCAGAAAGCGAACCATCAAGGCGGCCAGGGTAGTCTTGCCTGTACCCCCCTTCCCGGCAAAGGCTACAGTGTAGGCCTGTTTCTTTTTCATGGGACTCTTCTCCCCGTTGTGCCCTGCAATTGCTGTGTGCTGCCGCTTTCAAGGTTCAGGCGAACAAAACACAGCATGATCGTTCAGCCCAAGACGTGCTCCACTTTATTTTCCAGATCCCTACGGTCAATGGGTTTGGTACAGTATGCATCGGCGCCCAACTGGGCACTCTCAGCGGCGGTCTCATGGGTGGGATATCCTGTTAGCATGATAATTTTAAGTTCCGGGAGTATCTTCTTCATTTCATCCAGAACCTGGACGCCGCTCTGGTGTTTCAACTTGATGTCAAGGATGGCAAGGTCCACCGATTCGGAACGAACGTGCTCGATGGCTTCATATTCGCTTGTAAAACCAAAGACCTCATGGCCTTTTTTCTGCAAAATCTTCTCAATGGCTTTGACGGCCTCCAGGACATCATCCAGAACCAGTATCTTCGCCATTGCTCTCTCCTTTTGCACCTTTTTGTGTTTTTGCTCTAATCTATACATTACGAATGAGATATGGGCAAGCGCTTCACATAAAAAACTCTCCCGGCCCTGGGCGGCCGGGAGAGTTGTCGGCAGGTCTTGAGTTCAGGTCTCGGGATCAGCTTCGGAGAAACTCGGTCACCAGTCGAGTCCAAGCCTCTCCAGTCAGGTCGTGGGTGATGTCCTCAATGGAGGTACCACCGTCAGCAGCGATTTGAGTATCCTGGTGCACCCGGGCAAAGAGTCGTTCCCTCTCCTCCTCCAGATAGCGCTTCGCATCCTCACTGAAGTAAAGCTCCTTTAGATTTTTCCGCAGGCGGGTGGGTTCGACAACAAACAGCCAGCCTTCCTCATAGGGGGACTGCTCAAAGAGGCTCGGATCATCCAGGACCCTGTAGTTGACATGCGTGACAATACCGTCTACCGGCGCCCGGGCCCGCACCAGAGAACCGTTTCTTTTGAGCTCGAAGGCGGCCTCGTTCTGCTTCACGGCCTGTCCAATTGCAGGGACACTCAGTTGGCTCAGGCGGCCTGCCAGCTTGCGGGCAAAGTCATCCAGACCGATACGGACGCGGCCGCCGTACTCCGGTCGGGCCCACGTATGGCCCTCGTGATAGTAGAACCCTTCTGCGAGCTCAAACCCACCGACGGAGGTTACTGCCTGGGCGGGGAGCACCACCGCCTCGAGCCGCTCCTGCATCATCTGATCAAACTCACAGCTTCCGCATTCGTAGGCATTGGGACAGATTTTCCGGTCCACTTCTCCGGTAAGCATATAGCGACACTTGCGCTTGTCCGCCGGCAGCCGCATCATCTGTTCCACCCACGTGGGGGTGAGTTGCTCCGGCAGAGGTTCAACCACCGGAACAGGAGCAGGCAGATTCGCACGCTGCCGGGCCACCTTCAGCTGCATACCCTGGTCGTAGGAGCACGTCTGGCAATCAAAATTATTATCACACAGTTTGTAAGAAACCACCCCTGCTTCCATCCAGATACACTTCTTTTTCCCCGGAGGGATCACTCTGAAGGACGTCCTCTTGGTTGCTTTTGCCATGTCATTTCCTCCTTGTTGAACTCTTTCAGTCTTTGTTCATGGCAAAGAGCAAGCACCATGCCAGAAGCGGGCAGATCAGTTAATATATTGATTACATTGTAATTTCTGTTTCCTGGGTGACCGCGCCGTCTTCTTATTCGTAGATTACTGTCTCATGATTCGACACTGTCCGAGCTGCCGCATCAGAATAACTCCAAATATCTTACTGGTATCGCTAGTAAATTATAACTTTGCTGAAATATTCGGCAGGCTGTCGAATTATTCGACAAAACATATCGTGTCTCCCCCGTCACCCTGTCATTTCTGTCGCCAGCCGCCACCGGAAAAGCTCGCGGCACGTGGGGCAGAAATCGGCCATTTTGGCATCGGTATCTTGAATCCGGCTGGAGGAATACATCACACAGGTTCGACGCTGACAGTGGGTAAGCCCGAGAGAGTGTCCCAGTTCGTGGAGGGCGGTTTTTACCAGCCGATCGAGAAACAGACGTTGATCATCCTTGTCGCCATAATACTGGGGCCGGAGCCGATGCATGGAGACGACCGCACACCGTCCTCCCATCTGGGCGGCGCCAAAGACGTATCGCAGAATGGGAATGAAAAGGTCCGCCTCCGTAACCGCAAGAACCCTCCGAAACTGCGGTGAATCATAATGATCCAATCGCCGAAGAATACGCTTGCAACAGTGTTGTTCTCGTTCCCGGTCAAAGGCGTAAGCCGGGTTTTCCAGCGATTCTCCCACCGAACAACGCACCTGGCAGCACTGCTGGATCCTGCTGCCCAGGTGCAGGAGGATGCTCCCATCCACCAAGCCCAGGGGACATATAATTACGCCCGGTCGGGGATCCGTGTCGTTGGTCATCCCCTTTTCTCCGCACCCTGCTACTCATCCCGTCTGAGCCCGTGTCTTGCCACCTTGTTGTACAGGGTCTGCCGGTCGATCTCCAGAACGCGGGCGCTCTGGCTTATATTCCAGTCTGTCTTTTCCAGGATTCTTTTAATGTGCAGCCGTTCCATCGCTCGCAGTGATTCAGGCATCTCCACTTCCTGCGGTTGCCTCCGGGTGAAAGGCAGGTCGTCGGGGAAAATTGTCAGGCTTTGACCAATGACCAGTGCCCTTTCGATAACGTTTTCCAGCTCGCGTACATTTCCTGGCCACTGGTAGTCCATAAGCAGTTCCATGGCCTCTGGCGAGATCTTCACTGGTTCCCGGTTCATCTCCACACTGAACTTGCGAATGAAATGCTCGGCCAGCAGGGGAATATCTTCCTTGCGCTCGCGCAAGGAAGGCAGGTGAACGGAGATCACATTGAGCCGGTAATAGAGATCTTCCCGGAACCGCTGTTCCCTGATGGCCTGAAGGAGATCCTGATTGGTGGCCGCGATGATCCGAACGTCCACCGGTATCTCCTGGTCACTCCCAAGACGTTGTATTCTCCTCTCTTGCAGCACCCGCAAGAGGTCCACCTGGGTCTTGGGGCTCACCTCGCCGATCTCATCCAGAAAGAGTGTACCCCCATCAGCCATTTCAATGCGCCCCTTGCGGGTGTGCTCGGCACCAGTGAATGCCCCTCTCTCGTAGCCAAAAAGTTCACTTTCCAGCAGGGATTCGGGAAGAGCCCCGCAACTGACAGCAATGAAAGGGCAATAACAGCGCGGGCTGTTGCCATGAATGGCCTTGGCCACCAGTTCCTTGCCGGTGCCGCTTTCGCCGGTGATGAGTACGGTGGAATCTGTGGGGGCCACCCGGGAGAGGATATCAAAGAGCCCCTGCATGGGCTGGCTCTGCCCGACAATCTCGTCGAACTCCTCGCGTTCTTGCAGCCGGCGCCGCAGTGAAATATTTTCCAGCACCAGTTCCTGGTGGGATACGACCTTCTTGATTTGCAGCCCCACTTCATCCGGGTCGAAGGGTTTGACCAGATAGTCGAAGGCCCCGTTCTTCATGGCCTGTACCGCGGTTTCCACCGTGGCATAGGCAGTCATCATGATCACCCCTGTGTCCGGGGCCACCCGGTTTAGCTCCGCAAGTGTCTGCAAACCGTCCATTCCCGGCATTTTGAGATCAAGCAGTACCGCGTGCCAGTTGCTCTCCTGGGCCATCTCAATGGCCTCCGGGCCGCTGGCTGCAAGTCCCACTTCGTAGCCGTCTTCCAGGAGCCAATCCCGCAGGCATTCCCGCATTGAAGCTTCGTCATCAACTACGAGTATGCGAATTTTCCTGCTCATCCAGCAATCTCCATATCATGCCACCGCTGTGTTTGTTCTTCCACGGCGATAGGCAAGCGGATGCGAAAACAGGTACCGGAGCCTTCTCTCGCACCCACCGGCGGGCTTTCCACCTCGATGGTCCCGCGGTGCCGGGTGATAATGCCGTAGACCACAGCCAGGCCCAAACCGACTCCTTTGCCTTCTTCCTTGGTGGTAAAAAAAGGCTCGAAAATATCCTTCATGTGTTGTTGCGGTATACCGCAGCCGCTATCGGTGATGGCTACCTCCACAAAGCCTTTCTCTGTTGCCCGGTAGGCCTGTACGGTCAGGACGCCTCCTCCTTGCATGGCCTCGCCAGCATTGCTCAGAACATTGAGAAAGGCCTGCTGAATCTGTTTGAAATCACACTGGATGAAAGGTAGATCTTCCTCCAGCTGTTTCACCACTTCTGTGCCGCGCAGTTTGAGGTCGTGAGAGATAAGGAGCAGGGTCTTGTCAATGATTTCCCGAATCGAGTTGGCCTTCATATCCACCTGAGACTGGCGGGCAAAGGCCAGCAGGTTCTTGACGATGTCGCCGCAGCGGCTGGTCTCGCTTTCCATAGTAGTCAGGTAGCGGTTGATATCCTCCAGCCGTTCCGGGGTAAAGCGTTGTTGGTTGATCAACTTGAACATCAATCTGATATAGGTGAGTACCACTGCAATGGGATTGTTTATCTCGTGAGCAATGGTGGCGGCCAGTTTACCCAATGAAGCCAGCTTCTCACTCCGTACCACTTGCTCCTGGGCACCTCTCACTTCCTCCAGCGCCTTGCGGGTCTTTTCATAAAGATTGGCGTTTTCCACTGCCAGACCTATTTGATTGCCGATGGAGGTGAGAAACTCAACCTGCTGGCCGGAGAAGCTCTGGCTGAAGTGACTGGAGACACAAAGGACCCCCAGAGTACGTCCTTTTGAATGCAGCGGGATGTAGGCCACCGATTGCAAGCCCTCCTCCTGGACGGCGTCCATGTATGGGGTTCCCACCTGGTTCAAATTCTCCACGATTACCGTCTCTCCCTGCTGCGCCACCCGTCCCAGCAACCCTTCACCCAGCGCCCTCAGCTGGACGTGGGGTTGCTCTGTGAACCTCTTGGACAAGCCGCGAGCCCCCGCCAGATAAAGATTCTGCCCCTCTTCGTCCATGAGGTACATCCGCGCGCTGTCCACCTGGAGTACACTGAGAATTGTCTCGATCGTATTGTCAAGGGCTTCGTTCAGCTCGAGCGAACTGCTCGTGAGCGAAATCTGATGAAGTGCAGAGAGCTGTTCGCTGTTGCGTCGCATCTCATTGATTATCTGCGTGCGCAGAGTAATATCTCGTATGATGGCCTCATAGCCGACCACCTGACCACGTTCATCGCTGATCAAATTTCCGGAAAGCAGCACGTCCAGGGTTTCACCCTGTCTGGTCCTGAGGCGGGCTTCAAGGTTTTTCACCGTACCATTTTCCTGAAGTTGTTGACGAAAGCGCACCAGATCACTCGGATCCTCAAAAGGCTCCGCCACTGTGTCCATCACGAGCAAATCCTCCTTGACCCGGTAGCCCAGCATTTTAACTCCGCTGGGATTGATATCCACAAGTCGTCCCTGGGGATCGGTGAGCAGAATCATATCCTGGCAGCGCTCGAAGATGGTGCGGTATTTCTCTTCCGAGGCCTGTAAGTCCATGAGCCGCTCGGCCACCCGCTCTTCCAGCCTGCCAGCCATCTGGTGTACTTCCTCTTCCAGCTTCCTCTTCTCGGTTAAATCGGTGGCCGTCTCCAGCACATAGATAATCTCACCCCATTCATTTTTCACCGGGGTGGAGTGAATCTCCACCCGGCCTTGCCGGCCGTCTCTGAAGACAACGGTCTCCTCGCTGGTATGACTCTCGCCATCGTGAAAGCTCTTCTCGACCACGCAATTTTCACACTTCCTATCGCGATTCTTCCACACCCGGTAGCAGATATCTTCCGGCTGCGAGCCGAACTCGCGCTTGAAACGCTCGTTGGTCATGATAATTTCAAAGTTGCGGTTTATCGCCACCACGTAATTGCTAACGCTGCTGATAAGCGCCTGATAGTCTTTTCGCTTCTTGATCAGATCCATGGTGCGCTGTTTGAGGTTTGTGCTCAAATTGTTGAAGCTCGTAGCCAGTTGCCCCAGTTCGTCAACGCTGCTCACATTGACCAGCGCATCATAGTCGCCTTTGGCCATCTGCTCTGCCTGCTCGGTTAAGCGTCTAACCGGCCTGAGCACGAGAAAGAGGAGGCACAGGTACAGCGTGGCTGAAAGGCAGAGAAAAAGGCAGAGAGTGAGCAGGGAAATGCTGGCTACTTGCTTATGTATTTTCCTATCCACGCCGGCAAGAGACATGTCGATATCCAGGACGCCAAGCACTTCCTGCTCACGCGGATGGACATGACAGGCAGCGTTGAAGCAGGCGGGCTCATTATAGATGGGATTGATAATTCCCAGAACCCTCTGGCTGGAGGCTTCCCTGAAGATTCGGGACCTGGATTCCATAGAGAGACGGCGCAGGGGCGTTTCACGGGCGTGGCATGCGTAGCAGGCCTCAGCCTGTTTATCCACCACTGTCCCCATCTCGGAAGAATCAGTGGAGAGCAGAATCTCGCCGTGCTTGCTAAATATCCGGACCTTCCTCACCCCTTCCTGGGCAGCTACGGCCTCAAGGATACTCTGGACATTTGCCCACTCGTTGCGGAGCATATCATGGCGAGTGCTGTTCTTTACCGTTTCACTGAACTGGTTGGCACTTTCCACCACCTGCCGGGTAAGGACCCTTTTCTCGTAGCGTATACTCACCAGGGCAAAGATCAGCATAGTCAGGCCAAGGGCCAGAAACATTGCCAGAATAAGCTTGGCATTCAGACTCCGATTTACAAATGCCGGTGATGGACGTCCTCGTGGCATTATGCTCGCTCCAGGCTCGGAACCTAGCGAAATCACAGGGCATATAAAGGTATTACAGCACAAAACCAGAGGGGAAGCAAGGTAATTTGCCGGTTATCTCAAAACCGTCTTGACAACTACCGGGATCTCATATACATTCCTGGTGGAAATTATCGGTGACAATACACCGTTACACCTTATGTGCAGGTGCCCTTAACCTCATATTCATACCTGTAGCTTGACCGTAAAGGCTGACTCATCGACCAAGGCCAGGAAGGGAGTGGTTTTCTATTCTTCATGCAATTCTCTCTTGGCCTTGTCCCGAAGAGAGAGTATAATACCGTTTCTAGAATAGTCAGTTGTCTTGACCATGCCTTCGATTTTCCCACAACTCCATTAGGGTAGCAAGGAGCATACCATGCAATCAGATTCCAGCACCTCCATCCGGGGCTCGGTGCTGATCGTCGGCGCTGGTATATCCGGAATGCAGGCCGCCCTGGATTTGGCAAACTCCGGCTTCTACGTCCACTTGCTGGAAAAGTCCCCTGCCATTGGTGGGGTGATGGCCCAACTGGACAAGACCTTCCCCACCAACGAATGCTCCATGTGAATCATCTCGCCCAAACTGGTCGAGGTCGGCCGGCACGCCAACATAGAGCTCCACACCAACACTACCGTAAAGGCCATTAGCGGGCGCGAGGGCAACTTCGCCGTTACCCTTCACAAGAAGCCACGGTACATCGATCTGGATGCTTGTACCTCTTGCGGTGACTGCGCCGAGGTCTGCCCGGTGATTCGACCCGATGAATTTGACGAAAATTTGAGCACCCGTAAAGCCATCTATAAGCCGTACGCCCAGGCTATTCCAGGAGCCTATGTCATCGAAAAGCTGGACGCTGCTCCGTGTCAGGTTGCCTGCCCCGCTCACCTGAATGTGCAAGGGTACGTGGCGATGGTGAAAATGGGCAAGTACCAAGAGGCAGTGGAGATCATTCTCAAAGATTTGCCCCTGCCGGGGGTCCTCGGCAGGGTGTGCCCCCATCCCTGTGAAG
>JBKHJD010000244.1:0-3537 GCA_046538315.1 Syntrophobacteria bacterium | reverse complement strand
ACCCTGAACCTCTGAACCCTGAACCTCTGAACGATGAACCCGTGAACGGTTACCAAGAAATTTCCTGCGCCAAACATCAAGGCAAACCCCACGGCCCAGAATGCGATCGTGCCGAAGCAAAAATCCATGAGATTTTTCATCAACATGTTGCACGCATTCTTTGAACGGGAAAACCCGGCTGTCAACATTGCAAAACCCGCCTGCATGAACATAACCAGTACCGCTGCAAGGAGCACCCAACCCGTATCCAGGGCGATCTGCCCGGAGTCCAGGCTGCTCCCTGAAGCAGAAGCTGCAGGTGCCGCCTCGGTCAACGCCTGTTCTTCGGCGCTCGTCTCTGGAATTGCTGCTTTCATTTCAGCCAGTGCAGACGGCACTGCAACCAGCAGCACCAGCAAGGCTGTGATGAAGATCTTTGCCACCATCCGATCTTCCTCCTCTCCGTTGCCGGCCTCGATGAGTGTACGTTACAGCCGGCATCAGGGTTTTCTTCAGTTTGTCCGACAGGACTCACCGATTGGGTTCAGAGAATCGGCAGGTACTGGTCGATTTCGTAATTACTCACGTGCGTGCGGTAGCGATCCCACTCGATCTTCTTGTTGGCAACGAACTTGTTGAAGATATGGTCTCCCAGGGTCTCACGCACAAGTTCGCTTCTTTCCATCTCCTGAATGGCTTCAAACAGGCTTCCAGGCAAAGAGGTTATACCGGCGCGCTCACGCGCCGGCTCGTTCATCTCGTAGATGTCCTCCTCGATGGGCTCGGGGAGCGGATAGTTTTCCTCGATTCCCTTCAAACCGGCACCCAGCATCACTGCAAAGGCCAGATACGGGTTGCAGGCAGGATCAGGTGAGCGGAACTCGATGCGGGTTGCCTGCTCCTTTCCCGGTTTGTACATGGGCACCCGCACCATCGTCGAGCGGTTCCGCCGGGCCCAGGCTACATAGACCGGCGCCTCATAGCCGGGTACGAGACGCTTGTAGGAGTTCACCCACTGATTGGTCACTGCTGCCATCTCCCGGGCGTGCCGCATGATACCGGCAATATAGGACTGGGCCATACTGGACAGATGGTAGCGTTCATTGGCGTCGTGGAAGGCGTTCGTATCACCTCGAAACAGAGACTGGTGGGTGTGCATGCCGCTGCCGTTTTCGCCGAACATGGGCTTGGGCATGAAGGTGGCATAGACCCCGTGCTGCCTGGCGATCTCCTTGACCACGATCTTCATGGTTATCGCCTTGTCGGCCATTTTCAATGCCTCATCATAGCGCAGGTCAATCTCATGCTGGCTCGGGGCAACCTCATGGTGGCTGTACTCCACCTGGATGCCCATGTCCTGGAGGGCGAAGATGGTCTCCCTCCTCAGGTCGCTCGCCATGTCCAGGGGCCGGGTGTCAAAGTAGCCGCCCTTGTCGATGGTGGTGGGAGTTCCATTGTTTTTGAAGTAAAAGAACTCCAGTTCCGGACCCATGTAGGAGGTGTATCCCAACTCGGCGGTCCTGCGCAGCATACGCTTGAGTACGTAACGAGGGTCACCGTCGTATGGCGTTCCATCCGGTTGGAGGATGTCGCAGAACATCCTGGCTACCGGCCGGTCCTTTGGCCTCCAGGGCAGGAACTGGAAGGTGGCGGGATCGGGCCTGGCGATCATATCGCTCTCCTCGATCCGGGCAAACCCTTCTATCGAGGAGCCGTCAAAGCCCATACCTTCCGTCAATGCCCCTTCCAGTTCGCCGGGAGTAATGGCAAAGCTTTTCAGTATGCCCAGTACATCGGTGAACCAGACCTGAATGAAACTTACGTTCCGATCCCGTACAATTTTCATGACATCTTTGTTGTTTCTGCAGAGCATGGCTTTCACCTCTATGGCCAGTTAGTCTGGCACCTTTGGAGTGGTTTTCTCTTTGGCCCGGAGTATCTCGGTGACATCCAGGCCCGTGGCGTTTTTGATCTGTTCCATGATAGCCACCACCGACCCGGTAACCCCTTTGACATAGGAGGGCATGCCGTTTCCGTTGCCACTGTCCACAACGGTGACCTTATCAATGGAAAGATTCTCGGAGACCACACTGGTAATCCTGTCCAGAATATCCGGCAGCTGCCGGATCAAGAAAAGCTCTCTGGTGTCGCCTTTCTCCCACTGCTCGCGCATCAGTCGCACCGCCTCCGCGGTTGCCTTGCCGTCCTCGACGATTTTGGCAGCTTCACCGACCGCCTCCATCACCCTGGCCTCTTTGTGCGCCTGGGCCGGAACAACCACTTCCGCCTCATACTTCTTCCTGCTCATCTCGACCCGCTGGGCCTCCAGTTTCTGTTCTTCTTCGACTCTAGCGATGTCCCGGGCCACTTGTGCCCTGGCTTCGGCCCGGTTTGCCTCGGCCGCCAGTTCCGCTTTGAGCACGTGCAGCCTGTTGCCGGCCTCTACGACCTTCATCTCAGCTTCGGATTCCGAGATACTTCCTCTCTTTTTCGCCTCTGCCGTTACCTGTCTTGCCTCGGCCTCGGCGTTGGCCTCCGATATGGTGGCGTCTCTCCTCACTTCGGCGTTTTTCTTTCGGCCTATGGCCTCCAGATATCCCTGGTCATCAGAGAGATGTTGGATCTTGAAGGTATCCAGGACCAGACCAAGTCTCCGGAGGTCGTTTGTCGCCTGCTGGATCACCGTTTCAGCAAACTCGAGGCGATTGCTGTTGGCCTGCTCAGGGGTGAGGGTGGCCAGGACTCCGCGGAGACTGCCGCCCAGGGTCTCTTTGGCGATGCGCGAAATGTCGCTGACGTTTCTTCCCAGGAATCGCTCCAGGGCGTTGAGGAGTCCCTCATCTTCACTGCCGGCTATCTTGACATTGGCCACGGCCTGGAGGTTGACCGGTATCGTCCCGTTGGTCAGAGCCCCTGCGAGCTCCAACTCGATGGGTATGGTCGTCAGGGGCAACCGCGTAACCGATTCGATGATGGGGATCTTGAGACCTCGGCCCCCTTCAATGTACCGGTATCCCACCGTCGTTCCATCTTTCAGTCTTCGCCTTCTCCCTGAAAACACCAGGATCTCGTTGGGATGGCATATTCGTAGATTTGCTTTTACAAAAGCGACTGCAATCAGTGCCGCCAGAATAGCTATTGCTATCCAAATCCCTATCATAACCGCACCTCCTTGCTATACACCCCGTACTGGATGCTCATTTGACGGCCTTCATTCCTCTTTCCAACGTTCTGATCCGCACACACTGGGGAAGATCCAGGACAAAAATCTTGCCGTCACCAAGGTTCCCTGTTCTTGCACCTTTGATGATGGCCTGAATGGCGTACTCGAGGCATTCATCGTCAACTGCGATTTCAAGCCGCAGTTTTTTCAGCAGGTTTACCTCGTGAAACACTCCCCTGTAGGTTTCGGTATAGCCCATCTGGTTGCCGCACCCCAGGGCATTGGTCACGGTCATGCTGTATATCTCAGAGTCGAACAGTGCCTGTTTGACATCCGGCAGCTTGTGCGGCTGGATCATAGCAACGATGTACTTCATTTTTTTTCCTCCTTGTTCC
>JBKHJD010000243.1:0-3554 GCA_046538315.1 Syntrophobacteria bacterium | reverse complement strand
CAGGAAGACAGTTTTGAGATGGCCGCACTCCTGCTCATTTACCATGAAGCCTACCTCACCCCATACCATACCTGCACGGTAGAATCCCCGGCCCGCATCAAGGCAATCTACTCCAAAGTCGGCAACCGCTTTCCCGTACTCCGGCCCGAAAGCGCCGAGCGGCGCGATGTGCTCATGGTGCATGAGGTCTCCATGGTGGATCGGGTCCAGCTTGAAGGCCGCGATACCTACGAGGCCGCACTCATGTCGGCGGGAGGGGCTATCCTGGCCGCTGAAACAGCAATGAGGGGAACTTCGGCTTTCGCCCTGATCCGGCCGCCGGGCCACCATGCCGGAACCGACTTTTACAGGGGATTTTGTTTTTTCAATAACATTGCGGTAGCCATCACCAGGCTTCTGGCACGCGGCCTGATCACCACCGCCCTGGTGCTCGACCTGGACCTGCATGACGGTGACGGAACCGAGTCTGTTTTCAGAGACAATCAGGCGGTTCGCTTCGTCAACATCCGTTCCCATACGCGGACAGCCTATCTCGAAGCAGTGGCCCACGAGCTGGAAGGATCCAGAGAGGTAGATTTGCTGGCTGTTTCTGCGGGCTTTGATACCTATGTCCACGACTGGGGTGGCATTCTCCACACCGACGACTATCGAGCCATTGGCAGCATGCTCGGAAAAGCCGCCAAGCGGTTCTGCCGGCGCAGATGCCTGGTGGTGCTGGAGGGGGGATATTATCTGCCCGACCTTGGAGTGAACGTGCTGGCCTTCTGCGAAGGTCTCGCGGCCCGGTAACCGGCATGAACTCAAGGAAAAAGGACGATCTGTCTCTTGTAGATCCTGGACCAGCTTCCAGGAACATTGAGTTGAAGCAAGGCGCCAAAGAGAAGGCTGGCGATCACGACCCGACCCACCCGCTTTGTCCGGTCTTCCCATAGCTGCGTGTGTCGTCTCTGGAAGTATTCCTCATCCATCACTGCCATCCCCTGGTCTTCAAGATCAGCTCCAGTCCCGGCACAGGTCAAAAGGAGGTCGTGGCGCAAATCGGCGTTTCCCCAAAAAAGGGGGATACGATACTGGAATCTTTTCTGACCTGCAGTGAGGATCAATGCAACCCGGTACATCATCGAGGCCTGATAAGCAAGCTTACTCTTTTTGTTATTTCACTGACATCAAAGGGTTTTGTCATAAAAGAGTCGGCGCCCGCCTCGATTGCCGCCATTTCATATAGTTCAAAACCAGTCATCAGGATGACCGGAATAGACTGTGTCTTTTTTATGGTCTTCAATCTCTTGCATGCCTCCAGGCCGTCGATTCCAGGCATATTGATGTCCATCACGATTACTCGCGGACTCCTGATATATGCAAGTTCAATCGCTTCCTCTGCATTTGAGGCCAGAATCACTTCATAGCCCTCCCGGGCCAGTATTTTATCCAGTAAATTCCTGATAAGAGAATTATCATCCACTACCAGGATTTCGGCAACCATAGTGCTCTTCCTTTGTGCGTGCTCGACAGTTCGGATATCATTCGTACCTGGGTACCTGGTCAAAGGGGTGGAAGAGATTGGAGCCCGGCTTTCGCTCTCTGGCATTTCAGAAGCCTGCACTGCGTACCGTCATTTTCTTTCGATTACCACGAAAAAAATCTGATGTAATTTTCCCTGGTTATCGCTTTTACAGGCGAGGGTAATTGTGGAAAAAGATGGTCCCCACTGATCAACAGACGGATCAGTGGGGACCGGAAAGCCGGGCAAGTTGAAAGCGTGGATGGAGGATGTTCATTTTACCCGGCATCCGTTCCTGAATGAAGTCCATTTACTTGTTGTTCGCGGCCAGACGGCAAGATCTGTACCAGGAGAATGAAGAAAAAAATTGTGTTATGATTCCGGTATGATAACCTGTATTTGATCGTAAAACTGTTGCAATAGTGTTGCACATTGTGGCGCACACTACGCCACAATTCCACAACGCTTCATCCTGCGATACAGCGTAGTTCGGTCGATGCCAAGAAGCCTGGCGGCCCTGGTTTTGTTGCCGCCGGCGCGACGCAGGGCCTCGGATATCTGGATTTCAACTCCTCCATCTGCCCTGACATCGAAGGGCCAGGATTCGAAAAACGGCGGCAGGTGTTCAAGCTCGATAGTATCCCCGCGACAGAGCACGCAGGCGCTTTCGATGATATTCATAAGTTCGCGAACGTTTCCTCTCCAGCTGTGCTCCATGAGGCGCTCCATCACTTCCTTGCTGATGGAGCCGGTCTTCTTTCCCATGCTTCTGGAAAAGTTGTTCAGAAAATGAGCTACAAGCAGTGGGATGTCATCCTTTCGACCACGAAGCGGCGGAACATTGATGTTGAAGACATTCAGCCGGTAGAAGAGGTCCTCGCGAAAGCTTCCCCCTTCTACCAGTTTTTCGAGCGGCCGGTTCGTACCTGCAACAATGCGCACATCAACAGTAACCGGTTTGTAGTCTCCAACCCGTTCGACTTTTCTCTCCTCCAGAACCCGCAGGAGTCGTACCTGGACGTTGGGCGAGATGTCTCCTATCTCGTCAAGAAAGATGGTGCCACGATGCGCTGCCTCGAAGCGACCCATTCTACTGTGAACAGCGCCGGTAAAAGCGCCCTTGACATGCCCGAAGAGTTCGCTTTCAATGATTGACTCCGGAAGCGCGGCGCAGTTTACCTTGACAAGCGGTCTTTTTGCCCGTTTGCTCAGAGAATGGACTGCCTCGGCCACCAACTCCTTGCCGGTGCCGGTTTCACCCGTGATGAGGACCGTGGTGTCAGTCGCGGCAATGGCTTTTACCCGGCTCAGTACTTCGGTAATTGCCCTGCTCTTGCCGACAATGGAGGGAGCAGGGTCTTTTCCGATCTGCACGCGAAGCTCTTTCACCTCATCCGCAAGTGCGATCTGCCGTCTCACTTGACTGGTGCTATCGGTGGTCATGCCCACCAGAAGCCAGACCTTGCCACCCCGGGCCTTTACGGGTTGCAGTCTGGTTTCAAAATACAGCGACCCTTTGTCACCTGCTGGAGCAATTTGCACATACCATGCTGGCTCGCCGGAGCGGAAAACCTGCTCCTCAACTTCATACCAGCATTTTCGTATACTCTCAGATGCGCCCATGACCTCCCCGGTCGTTTGGCCAACCCGGTCGCCCATTTTTTCGACAAATTTTTGATTGCAGGCCACCAGACGGTGATCTCGATCGATGACAAAGGCCATTGTGGGTATATGGTCGAAAAGGGCTCGGAATTTTTGCTCGCTTTCCGAAAGCGCCTTTTCTACCCTGGCGCGATAAATGAATGCACCGATAGCACTCGCGGAGGTTTTCAAGGCTTTGATCTCCGCCCTGGACCATTCGCGCTCCGATCTGCACTCATCGAACCCCATGAATCCCCACCAACAAGCGCCGATAAAAATCGGGACAGCTACAATGGACTTGATTTTCTGGGGAGTCAGTATCTTCTGTTCGCCCGGGGGAAACTCTTTCACATGCCCTTCGATGATCCCCCCGCGGCTCAGGATCCCTTCCCACCGCCCCATGCCCCCGGCC
>JBKHJD010000242.1:0-3590 GCA_046538315.1 Syntrophobacteria bacterium | reverse complement strand
GCGCTGGACCGCTGAAGAACCGGACAGGCATCTCCTTCACCAGCAAGAGCAGCTCGCCGCAACCGATGAATTGATGGCCGCTGTCGTGGGCCCGTGCGGCATGGATGGTGAGGGGAACGGGTTTTTCGTCACGCCGCCTGCCGATGCGTAGCGCCATCTCGCGGGTGGTTGCCAACGGGAGGTAGCGCCGGCCCGCCGGCCTGAGTCCCTGCCTGAGTACGACCGGGTAAGCCTTGCGCCGAACCGCGTAGAAGAGGAGCTTGGGCGGGGTAACAACTGGAGCAGGGCGCTCGGGGGGGATCTTTGGTCGTATACAGGAGTCCTCTATGCTGAAGGCAAGCTGGAGGCCGGAGTGCGCCAGTTCCTTGAAATGGCCGCGGCGGACATGCCCCCAGCTGCTCTCCTCATGGAGGGCCCACATGAGCTCCTTTATGGGCAGCGAGCCGTCACTGTCCAGGAAGAGCCCGAATTCGTCAGGCCGGTGAAGCAGTATGTACTCTATTATCTTTGCCAGTTCTTTGAGCCGTTGTTTTGCCACAATCTCAGTACCTCAAGCAGGGTGTCCGCAGGCAGATTATTGCAGGCGGGTGCAAAAGGATGTTTTTTCCCGGCCGGTCGAGCCTCCGTTTTTTTGGACCGGGCAGAGCTCTTTTGTTCTTGACACCTGCAGCCAGATTCTCTATGGTATTAAATTAATCATTTCAAAGATCAGTAGAGAATACAAGATCAATCATTCGACGACCATCCGGCTGGGCAGATAGTTTCCCCACTTGTCCCTCATCTTTTTGCATACGACAAAGGGGAGTCTGTCCACTCGCGCTCTACAGGTGGCACAATGAAGGCCGTGGGCAGATATCATTGTCCGCGGTTTTTTCCTTTGACAAGGGGCCGCGACCTGAAAGCGGCCTTTTTATTTGATTCAAACAAAAACAGCTCGTATCATTCGGTGGTCCGTTGCTCATACAGAGAAACCTTGCCGCTTCATGGAAATTATCCCTATCATAGAATACCGTCCCATCTATCTGCCGGGTGTAGTGAAACACAGATGTCAGTGACTGCATGAACATGGAACTGCTGGGAGCTCTCACATACAACGGCAACATCCCTGCCGGCCGGGGGGTGCTGGAGACAGTCCTTGATACCAGGACAAAAAAATCCTCTTTAGAGATCAACCGGAGGGCGGTCGAACTGGGTTTCCAGCTGGAGTGAAGGGATCTGGGGCGAGGCGGACCCGAAATACAGCAACATGAAACAGCAAAAACTCATAATGGCAGGGCTGGCCTTGCTCTGGCTTGTCGGTGCCCATACGGGGTGTGTAACCAGCAGGCGCCGGCAAGAATTGATCCAGTCCCACCGGCTTGCCCGGTATCACCTGGCAGGGTGCCGTGACATGGGGGCTGGTCGCCTTGACCCTGAAAGCCTGGAAAAGGCCGTACGCCTTGCCGACGACATCGATGAAATGCTGGCCCGGGACAAGTGCTACCGGGCGGTAAAGGCAATCAGCCGGCTGCAGGATATGGTTGCCGAGCTGCTCGAAAAAATGAAAGGCTGGGATGCAGACGGAGATGGTCTCAGTAACTACGCCGAATTCATGCTGTACGGGACCTCCTGGGACAGCCGGGACAGTGATGGCGACGGTTACCTGGACGGCACCGAGATTCTCCTCTACGAAACCGATCCTCTGGACCACTGTGCCGTGCCCGTCGAGGTACCCCTGGAAGCACCGATGCAACGGCGCTGTCCGGCACTGGAAGAGCTCAGGCAGGCTGGTGAAACCAACAAACCATAGGAAAGAGCTGAACCTTTGCCGTTGTTTTCATGTATAATTCCCCTGGTTGCTGCGGTGGTCAGATCTCATCGTACCTGCTGAGGCGGTAGAGCGGGTATTATCACCCATGGGGGCTCAGGAGGATAGCCTATGAAATGCCCGGCATGCGGTACGGTGAATAAAGCAAATGCAGGCTACTGCAAGGTATGCGGGGCCAAGCTCGGGGTGGGGGAGTGCTCCGAGTGCGGTGCCGCCATCGAACCGGATGCCCTGTACTGTTCCGTATGCGGAGCCAGGCTTCCCTCCAGAGGGGGCGCCAGCGGCAAAACCTGCCAGAGCTGTGGCTTCGTCAATACGATTGGCACCACCTACTGTAAACGGTGCAACCAGAAGATCCTTTAAAACCTCCCTGATCCAGCATCCATTTTCGGCTGCGGCTGAGCACCGCCAGAGATACATACGTTTGTGAACATTACGGGGCCACAAGACATTGCAACTCAGTTGCAAACTGGATAGAGTCTACGTACGGTTGCACGGCATCTGCAAGAAATGTCGGCAGCGTGGGTACTGAAATGTGAGTTTTTTCTCGTTGATTGCACATGAGTTGCAGAGGAAAATGAAGGAATTTGAAAGGAAACCGCTTGATTTCTTTCAACGAAATAAGGTAATAGGCAAGAGGGGGCACGTTTTATGCAAAAACGCGGGAAGACGACAGCTCGAGCAGGGATGGAGCCTGATCCAGGAGTAAAGGCCAGGCGGAGCCCATTCGGCACTTTGGGAGATGCGCCATCATGGAACTGAGCCGGACAGTGGAGTATGAAGATGGAGAATTCATCATACTGGAAGGCGGGCAGAGCGACGGTGACGTCCTGGTTATCCTGGAAGGGCAGGCAATAGTTACCAAGGAGACAGATAAGGGACAGGTAATCCTCGCCATGCTCGAAGAAGGTGATGTCTTCGGCGAGGTTTCCTTTCTGGCCCAGAAGCTTGGCAGGCACTCGGCGTCAGTGGTGACCAAAGGCTACGTGAAGATTGGTATTATGAACCGGGAAAAATTGACAGCGGAGCATAAAAAACTTTCGCCTACCTTCCAGCGGATGCTCCAGGATCTTTCCGAGCGGTTCAGCAAGACCACGGTACTTGCTTCCCGGCTGGCTGCCAGGCGAATGCCAAAACCGACCCTGGAGCAACGGCAAGCCAGTCGAAGCAGCCAACTGCAAAACCTTCGCATACCCGTAACCTACCAACCGGAAAGCAGGCATGCTCGGGAAACGTATCAGGCCATACTCCTGAATCTGGCCAGCACCGGTATGGGGCTGGAGTTATACACCACCAGCTTCGCCAAGGCAACTCACCCGCTGGGGGCCAAATTTGTCTTCGAGTTTCAGCTTCTGGATAAACCGGCAATTCGTATGCCCGGATATATCGTCTGGCTCCAGGAGATGGGCATGGGTAAAGCGCGAATGGGTGTGCAGTTCGCCGAAACCAATCCCTACATCCAGAAAACCGTCAAGGAATTCCTCCGAAGCCTCTCTGCTTAGCGTTCAGATCCTCTGAACTCCTTCACCTGCCAGGGACAGCAAATTCACCCCGTTGCTGCAGAACGTTGCCGAGGAGAGATGGGGCCCTTCTTTTGCTGGCCCTTTGTTAATATGTTCGGCTCTATCTGATTGAGGAATACTCCGTTAGTGCATTTGTGAATCGCAGAGTAAAAACGTTTACATCAAGCCTCCGGCGCGAACTCACGGCCAATTTCGGTAGCCCTTTAGTCGGGATAGAATTGAGGCGCGCGCAGACTTAGGCGGAGAGTTACCGACATGTA
>JBKHJD010000241.1:0-3631 GCA_046538315.1 Syntrophobacteria bacterium | reverse complement strand
GGATACTGCTTTCGAGACATGTGGACACCTCCGCTATTTTCGTAATGCCACGCGGCAGCCAACGATCCACATGAGCCACTGAATCCTGAAACATCTCGGCTTCAAGCTCATCTGAAGATCGGAATGTCAAAAAGGTAGCCGGGGATCCCGCACTTTATTCCTCTCGCTTGCACCGGCGGCAGGCCAGCACCGCCATCCAGGTGAAACTGCCCGATGGGGGCACGGCATAAAAACTGAGATCCTCGCTCAACCAGCATGTCCCCATGAGTCCCTGTTGACTCATGGTCTCCATTACCAGGGGCTTTTCCACGTCCTGAAATCCGGAGAGTATCAGCGAGGCCCGGCAATCAGCAAGGCGTACCAACTCGGAGAGTTTGTCCGTGAGCAGCGGCATGGGGAGATTCGCCAGCACCAGATCGAAACGCGCAGCAAGGGCCTCAGTGGAGCCGCGTACCAGCAAAAGACCTCTGCCCAGGCGGTTGAGCTCGGCATTTGCCCGGGTTCTGCTGACTGCCCGGGGGCAGAGGTCCAGGGCCGTCGCCCGCTCAATCCCCAACCTTAATCCTGCCAGGGCGAGAATGCCGCTGCCGCAGCCTACGTCTACCAGGCTGCGGCGGTGACGCTCTCTCAGGTCCCGGAGCATGAGACGAAGGCACATCTTGGTGGTGGGATGAGCGGGAGGAAAGGTACGACTGGTTTGAAGCAGAATCCCTGCCGGGGCCCTGGAAACGAGAAAGCGCCACCAGGGACCGCCCACCGCGAGAGTGCCATTGATGCGATAAAATAGGAACATCTTTCATCTTCGTAGCCGGAGGTAGAGCCGGGGCGAGCGGTGGTCCAGCACCTGCACCTCTTTCTGGTCGACGCCGGGTGGGGGCTGCTGAAGTGAACCCTGAAATGATCGGGGTTCTCTCCTGCCCGAGGCAGTCTACTCGGTGTACAGTGAGTCTGATCCTCGGCGGCTGGAACCGATGAGACGAAAGGCGTGATGGATAGCCTCACTGGGTGTGTGTACGTAGTGCACCCCTTCGAGATTGGGGATGGTGTGGAGGCCTACGACCGGCTTGCCGGTTTTGAGGGCGTGGCCGATCTCCGAGAGGGTGCCGGCGCCGCCTGAGACCGCCACCAGCGCGTCGGCCGTGTGGACAATGATAACGTTTCGGGCCTGACCCATATCGGTTGCTACAGGTATTGTAATGTAAGCATTGGCGGCAAGGGTGGAAGGGCCGGGTAGAATTCCTACAGTGAGACCGCCCTCCATGGCGGCGCCTTTAGCAGCCGCCTCCATAACGCCGCCCAATCCGCCGCAAACCAGAAGAGACCCCCGGCGGGCAATCTCCTGGCCCAGCTCCACGGCGAGCTCGAAGAGGCCTCTGTTACACTCACCGGCACCGATCACGCCGATAATGGGAGGATGGTGAATCACGAAGACTCCTGCCAACCGTGCCGGCCTACAAGGTTGACGAAGCGGCAACCGCCGAGATCGTATTTTCTGATACCCTCTTTTATTCGTACCACCTTTGTAAGAGACTGGGTATAGCGATCGCCAACTGGAATGACGAGTCTGCCGTCCATAGCCAGCTGGTCCACCAGCGGCTGCGGTACATCGGGAGAACCGGCGGTAACTATGATCGCATCAAAAGGGGCGTACTCTTTCCAGCCAAAAGTTCCATCGCCTACCTTCAGTACCACATTCCGGTAGCCGAGTTCATCGAGGATACGTCTGGCCTTGATGTAGAGGGAACGGATACGCTCAATGGAATAGATTTTTTCACCCAGCTCTGCTAGAATTGCTGTCTGGTAACCGGAGCCGGTGCCAATCTCCAGCACAATGTCGTGCTCCCTGACTTCCAGGGCTTCCGTCATCAAGGCCACCATATAGGGTTGGGAGATGGTCTGTTTGTCACCAATGGGAAGCGGGTGATCATTATAGGCCTGATTGTAGAGTGCCTCTTCCACGAAACGGTGGCGTGGAACTTTCGCCATGGCAGCAAGAACCCGCGGATCCTTGATGTTACGGCTGCGGAGCTGGGTTTCCACCATGCGGTTACGGGCAGCGGTAAACTGCATTCACGCCCCTTTCGGTGGGAATCCTTCACCACGAGCGATGATTGAACATAGATTAGCCACGAGCAGTTTGTCAACGCAAAACTCGAACCGGACGAGCCGCGACAGTGGTCTGTATCGTTTCACCGGTCGGCTGATCGTGCTCCTGGTAGGTGCGATCCTCTGTCTGAATCAATGTGCCTGTCTGGGAGGCAGGCTCGGGACCGTTCCCAACCGTCCTGTGACCAGGACTTTTGATACGCGTCTGGAAGTGCTAAGAAAAGCAGTGGCGAGTGTCCTCGCCAAGGAGCATTTCATTCTGGACCCCGAAAAAACCACGGCTTTTCATCTGCAGACGGACTGGCTTCAGGATGGTCGGTACCGGAGCATGGCGAAGGCCGATCTGCAGGAACTGGGTCGGAATCAAAGTAAACTCACCCTGGAGCTGATCGTTCAGAAGAAAGCCCTGTGGGGTGAGAGTTGGCAGGAGGTAGACGATATCGGCAGGTGGGCCTATGAGGATCTCATGGAAGCGGTGGTCATGGAGGTCTACCGGGTTCTCTACGATGCCGTCTAAGGCCATCATCCCTGCTGCGGGTTTGGGAACCAGGGTACGGCCCATTGCTGGCGATTTGCCCAAAGAACTCTTGCCGGTGGCAGGGAAACCGTTGCTGGTACATGCGGTGGAGGGCCTGGCTGCAGCCGGCATTCGCCGGATTGCCGTGGTGATCAGTCCTGCCAAGGAGACAATCCGGGAGTTTGTTCTCGGCCACCCGACCGGGTTCCCTGCTCTACGGGTGGACGGCCATCTCAGGGTGCTCCTGCGAAGCTGCCAGTTCACTTTTTTCTATCAGCCCAGGCCGAGCGGGGTGGCAGATGCCATCGCTCTGTGCAAGGAATTTGTCGGCAATGAACCATTCGCCCTGGTCATGCCGGATAATGTTTTGCTGGATGGAGCGCCGGTGATGGCGCAACTGCTGCCCTTCTTTTCCCGATATCCTCAAGATATGACCGGAGCCGTAAGCCTGGGATCAGACAAGGCTTCATCCTTTGGCAACGTGGGACTTCTGGACTCGGAGCCGCTACCGGCCGAATCTCCTCGTCTTATGAGGGTTCGGCACTTCTCTGACAAAAAGAAAGAACCCCTGCGGGTACCAGAGGGAACCAGGGTGCTCAAAGTTTTCGGAGGGGGCATCTACTTGCCCCACTACTTGGATTTCATCGAGCAATGTCGCCTTGTTGCCGCGGGTGAGCTGGATGATGTGCCCGTGGTACAGGCCGTTGCCAGGGAAAAAGGTCTATTGAGTGTAGCGCTTGAAGGAGATGCCTTCGACGTCGGGAACCCTGATGGTTACCGGGCAGCGAATCTCTACGCCGAGAAGATGGGGCTGCTGCGACGAAGCGGGTGAAGGCGAAACAGCATTCCAGAATCAAAACTCCGTTCAAAAAGGCCTTCTTTCGCAGCTCTCCTTCGATGTCCTCAGGATCCCGCACCAAGTTTCAGGTAGGGTGTGCCAAGCGGAGCGCGGCGCCCCTTGTGTCGAAGGGAGAATGTGGGATCGAATTTCAGCACTGGAGTTAGAAC